>JBDSPQ010000169.1:0-9689 GCA_039930305.1 Ginsengibacter sp.
CGGTGTCTTCACCTATTTTCTTTATGGCATTATGCAGGATCTTCAGTTCAGCTGGCGTGGCCTTTTCGTCATTCCAGAGTTCACCTTTCGTATCATCAAAGAAAAGCCGCCATAGTTTTTTTAAGAAACGGTGTACGCCTTCAATGCCTTTTGTATCCCAGGGTTTGCTTTGTTCTACCGGCCCGAGGAACATTTCGTACATGCGGAATGTGTCCGCTCCGTATTTCGTGATTACATCATCCGGACTTTCTACGTTGAACTTTGACTTAGACATCTTCTCAGATTCTTCTTTTAAGAAAATAAAATCTTCCTCTCCTTCCTTAATCCATTTAATGTTAAAGTCATTTTCATCAAGACCCATATCCCCTAAGTATTTGATAAATGAGTTTTTTGTCAGTTTACCATTTGAATCTACGTAGCTGTGACCATTTTTAAATCTTCTAAAGGCTGTATTTAAATTTTCAATTTTATTATGTGAAATTATTTGTTCAGTGTAATCGCTTTCGAGTGCGAAAAAGTATGACTTTGCAGTGATCATTCCCTGGTTCACCAATCTTTTAAAAGGCTCGTCAAACCCAATATATCCCAGGTCAAACAAGACTTTTGTCCACATTCGGCTATACAATAGATGCCCGACGGCATGTTCTGTTCCTCCCACGTACACATCTACCTGGTTCCAATAGTTTGTAGCTTTCCTATCCGAAAATTCAGTGTCATTGTCCGGGTCCATATATCTAAGAAAATACCATGATGAGCCTGCATATCCGGGCATCGTGTTGGTTTCGCGTTGCCACCCGGATTGGGCTTTTACCCACTCGTCTATATTCGCCAGCGGCCCTTGCCCGTCCGGACCGGGACGATAATGTTCGACGTGCGGCAATTCAACAGGCAGATCACTTTCATTCACAGGGTGTGCTATTCCGTCCTGGTAAACAATCGGAAATGGCTCGCCCCAATAGCGCTGGCGGCTGAATCCTGCATCCCTCATTTTGTAATTAACTTTTCTGCAACCGATACCCATTTCTTCGATTTGCTTTAAGACAATTCCGATTGCATCTTTCATTGGCACTCCGTTCAGAAAATCTGAATTTGTTAGGGCAGCCTCCTTTGTTGGGTTGGCCTCTTCACCATTGTAATAGTGTCCTATGATGTTTGTTATAGGGATATTGAAATGCTTTGCAAAAAGAAAATCCCGCTGGTCCCCACACGGAACCGCCATGATGGCGCCGGTGCCATAGCCTGCCAACACGTATTCTGATATCCATATAGGAATTTTTTTATTGTTAAATGGATTCAACGCGTATGCGCCCGTGAAGCAGCCCGTAATCTGTTTCACTTCAGCCAGGCGTTCCCGGTCACTGCGACTTTTCACATAAGAAATGTATTCAACTATTGCGGATTGTTGCCCGGAAGTAACAATGTTGGTTACGAGTGAATGCTCGGGAGCCAATACCATAAAATCTACTCCAAAAATGGTATCGGGGCGGGTAGTGTATACCTGAATTTTTAAACCATCTTTTTGTAAAGCTGTATGTTCGGCGGGTTCTTCTATCTTGAATTCGATTTCAGCCCCCTCACTTCTGCCAATCCAGTTGCGTTGCATGTCTTTCATGGCATCACTAAAAGCAACCTTTTCCAGCCCCTCTAACAATCGCTCTGCATAATCAGTAATGCGCATATACCATTGACGCATTTTTTTCTTCACTACCAGGTGCCCCCCTCGTTCGCTAATACCATTGATCACCTCGTCATTAGCGAGCACCGTACCCAAAGCCTCACACCAGTTCACTTCGCCGTATGCAGCATAAGCCAAACGATATTCCATCAAAATATCTTGCTTTTCCTTATGTGAGAATAGGTTCCACTCGTCGGCAGAAAACTTTCTTTCGGTTTTCCGCTGTCCGTTTTCCGCGGTATTTCCTGTTTGCTCAAAAATTTCAATAAGATCGGCAACAGGTCGCGCTTTGTTATTTGAATGATCGTACCAACTATTAAATATTTGCAGAAAGATCCACTGTGTCCATTTATAGTATTGAGGATCACTTGTGCGTACCTCACGGCTCCAATCATAAGAAAAGCCGATGTTGTCTAACTGCTGTCTGAAAGTGGTGATATTTTTTTGCGTGGTCTCCGCAGGGTGCTGGCCTGTTTCCAAAGCATATTGTTCAGCGGGCAGGCCGAAACTGTCATATCCCATCGGGTGAAGAACATTGTATCCATTTAGTCTTTTGTACCGGGCATAAATGTCGCTGGCAATATAACCCAAAGGATGGCCAACGTGTAGCCCTGCCCCGCTGGGATACGGGAACATGTCGAGGACATAGCATTTTGGCTTGGATGAATGATTGCTCACTTTATAGATTTGCGAATCTTTCCAGCTTTTTTGCCATTTTTTCTCAATCTCACGGTAATTATATTCCATTATTCAGTGTGGGCGTTTTTTAGAGATAATTATATATTTTCAATAGATTTTCCTGCAAGATTTATCAGAGTCATCTAAAGCGAAAATGCATTTACAGGATTTATGTTGTGAAAGAAATGTTATTCATCACTTATAGAGTTACGCTTACGGTGGTGTACCTGGCATTATGCCTACAAGCAATGAACGCAAAAGTACTAAACTGTTTAAAAACAATTATTTTTGGGCCTTATGTTGACTACTTTTTAAACAAGTTCATTTCTAATTATGGCTCAATTTGGCAAAGCATCAACTAAAAGAGGGAAGCCCTCCTACGTTTATGCGATCATTGGTGTTTCACTGGTTTTATTTCTTTTTGGACTAGTCGGTTGGATTTTTTTAAACGTAAAAAAGACCGGAGATTACTTTAAGGAAAGTATTCAATTGCATGCATATATATACCGTACTGCAAATAAGGACCAGATTGATACGGTAAGAAATTATATACAATCGCTGCCTTACGCGGTAAACGTTGAATATACTACACGTGAAATGGCTATTAAAAAATATAATGAAGAGAATGATACATTGTGGAAAAAACTCGCGATCACTAATCCTCTGCCGGAAAGTATCGATTTCAATGTAAGGGCTACCTACATGGAGAAAGACAGCCTTGCCAGCCTGGAAAATTATTTGCTTACCGCTTATCCTACCACCATCTCGGAATTTCAAACTCCAAAAGAAACCGTAGCGGGCGTGAGCCAGTTTGTAAAAAATACAACGTTGGTTTTGTTGATAGTGGCGATCGTTCTTTCAATTTTTGTGATCATTTCTATAGACAACACCATTCGCCTGGCGATGTACAGTAACCGGTTTCTGATAAAAACCATGCAAATGGTTGGCGCAACTAGGTGGTTTATTGCCAAGCCACTTGACGGTAGGGCAGTGGTGAATGGGCTTATCGCTTCAGGTATCGCAATTGCTCTTATGTGGGGGTTTATCAGCGTGGCTGAGAAATATCTTCCATATTTACAAGTGCTTCATGATTTCGGCAATATGCTTTTTATTTTCTTTTGCATTACGCTGCTGGGAATATTTATATCATTGTTTAGTACCCACCGTTCAGTTTTAAAATACTTAAAAATGAAACTTGACGAGCTATATTAAGCTCTGTTCTTTTATTTTATTCGTTAACATTGCAAATTCAAAAATTGAAATGAAATCTCAGTCAGCAAATAAAGTAACCAGTCAGGAAAAGGTTATTTCTCCAAAACATAGTTCCACAGATAGTATTTTATTTACAAGAGAAAATTATAAATGGATGGTCATAGGTCTCGTGGTGATGGCCATAGGATTCTTTTTGCTGTCGGGAGGCAAAAGCAGTGATCCAACTGTTTTTAAGGATAGCGAGATATATAGCCCCATGCGCATTACTGTGGCTCCAATTCTGATTGTGGCAGGATTAGTGATCGAAATTTTTGCCATAATGAAGAAACCTAAATAAATTTTTTATATAAATCCGGGCGGTGAGTTTTCATCGCCTTTTTTTATTATCGGAATCAGAAATCAGATAAAATGACGGTTGCAGAATCTATCATCATTGCCATAGTAGAAGGAATTACAGAATTTATTCCTATCTCCTCTACGGCTCACATGCGTATTACGGAAAACTTTTTGGGAATTAGTAATACTGACAAGTTTACCCAGGTATTTACCGTCGCTATACAGCTGGGAGCCATTCTTTCTGTAGTCGTCCTATATTGGAAAAAATTCTTTGATTTTACCAGGTTAAATTTTTATCTCAAATTGATAATAGCTGTTATTCCTGCATTGATTTTGGGTAAATTATTTAAAGACAAGATCGACATGATTTTGGAAAAGCCAGTGATTATCGCCATTATAATGCTTGCGGGTGGCATAATATTATTGTTCGTGGACGACTGGTTTAAAAATCCTGTCATCCGGGATGAAAAGGAAATTTCTAACATCAAAGCTTTCCAGGTGGGTTTATTTCAGTGTCTCGCCATCATTTTCCCCGGACTGAGCCGAAGCGCAGCAACAATTATCGGGGGCATGAGCCTGAAAATGACCAGGAGCCTTGCCGCAGAATTTTCTTTCTTTCTGGCAGTGCCGACCATGTTTGCAGCTACCATATATTCCTTGTACAAATATGTTGATGACGTTGGAGGCTTTAGCAGCGAAGAGATAAAATTACTGACCATTGGAAATTTGGTAGCATTCGTCGTTGCGCTTTTAGCCATTAAGTTTTTTATTACAATGCTAAAAAAATATGGCTTCCGGGTCTGGGGCATTTACCGGGTTATTTTTGGAATCATCTTGTTAGTCTTAATGTACAAAGGCGTTCTAACAGCTTAGATGATGCAATGAAATTTTACTACTTTCATTGCTTATATCAATTCCATGCAGACTGCTTCCAAGAAAGTTATAAACGGTTGGGCAATGTACGACTGGGCCAATTCAGTTTATAATTTAGTAATTACTACTACCTTTTTTCCTGTATATTATACTGAAATGACCAGCGCATCGCCCTTTAACGGCCAGGTGCATTTTTTAGGACGCGTTTATGTGAATACTGCTTTGTACAATTATGCGTTGGCATTCACCTACCTTCTTGTTGCGTTCACGCTTCCCATATTGTCTTCCATCGCAGACTATAAAGGCAATAAAAAAAGGTTTATGCAGTTTTTCTGCTCCATGGGTGCGGTTGCCTGCAGCGGACTTTATTTTTTTACACCAGAGCATTTCGGATTAGGCATCATATGCATGATGTGTGCGGCTTTTGGTTTTTATAGCAGCCTTGTCTTTTATAATTCTTATCTACCTGAAATTGCCGAAGAAAAAGACAGGGATCGTGTGAGTGCCAAAGGTTTCACCTTTGGGTATATTGGGAGTGTCATAATGCAACTAGTCGGATTTGCTCTGGTATTATTCTGGGATAAAATTCCGTTCCTGAACAGTGCGGGTGAAGCGGTCCGGCTCACTTTTTTATTAGTCGGCATTTGGTGGATCGGTTTTGCGCAAATTACTTTTAATCGCTTACCTAAAGGAATACCTGCAGTGGCGGATGATAAAAAGAGAAATTTCATAACCGGGGGGTTTGTAGAATTAAAAAAAGTATTGTCGCAGTTATTGAAGATGCCGGTGTTAAAGCGATTTCTATTTGCTTTTTTCTTTTACAATATGGGTGTGCAGACGGTGATGCTTGCCGCCGCCAATTTCGGAACAAAAGTATTGCACCTTCCTTCTACCAATTTGATTATTACGATGGTGTTGATCCAACTCGTGGCGATTGCGGGCGCTTACCTCATGGCCAGGCTGTCTGGTATATTTGGAAATTTGCAGGTGCTTATAGGTGTGGTTATTTTCTGGATTGGCGTGTGTATTGCCGGCTACCTTATGCAAACCGAATTTCATTTTTATGCCCTTGCGGTTTCGGTGGGGCTGGTAATGGGGGGCATCCAGTCGCTGAGCCGGTCCACCTATTCGAAGCTGATGCCGGTGACGAATGATACTGCATCCTTCTTCAGCTTTTATGATGTTACGGAGAAAATAGCGATAGTGATCGGGCTCTCGGCATTTGGATTCATAGAGGAATACACGGGTAATATGCGCAATTCTGTACTCTCACTTATAGTTTTTTTCACCATTGGCCTGTTAGGTTTAATTGCTGCGTTGTATAAACAAAAAACCTCCAAACCCTACATGCATGAAACTTTATAGTATAAACACCGGGTATTTTAAACTGGACGGTGGCGCTATGTTTGGCGTAGTACCTAAAAGCATTTGGCAAAAGCTAAATCCACCGGACGATCGGAATTTGTGTACATGGGCAATGCGGTGTTTATTGATTGAAGACGATGACCGTTTGATATTAATTGACAATGGACTTGGTGATAAACAGGACAACAAATTCTTTGGACATTATTTTTTACATGGCGATGATACGCTGGAAAAATCTCTTTCAAATTATGGCTTTTCGAAAGAGGATATTACTGATGTTTTTTTAACACATCTTCATTTTGATCATTGTGGGGGCTCGATTACCAGGCACGGAGAGAGGTATATTCCAGCATTTAAAAATGCAACTTACTGGAGCAATGAAAAACATTGGGAATGGGCTGTCAAACCAAATGCAAGGGAGCGGGCAAGTTTTTTAAAAGAAAATATTTTGCCCATAGAGGAAAGCGGCCAGTTAAAGTTTTTGCAAACTCATGAGGGTATCAGTCTTATTAGTGGTTTTTCTGTTCGTTTTGTGAACGGACATACAGAATCAATGATGCTTCCGCAATTAACGTACAAAGACAAGACGATTGTTTATATGGCAGACCTGCTGCCGTCAGTAGCTCACATCCCGATGCCTTACATTATGGCATATGATACACGCCCTCTTGAAACATTAAAAGAAAAACAATCTTTTCTGACAGAAGCCGAGGAAAACAAGTATATACTTTTTTTCGAGCACGATCCATCTATAGAATGTTGCAACCTTCAGCTAACAGAAAAGGGCATACGAAGTAAGGATACATTTTTATTGTCAGATATGTAGCTTAGCGAAAGCTCACCAGCGACTTCAGTGGATAGCGAAGATTTTTATATCCCATCATATCTACTTTAATAGTTCCAACCGATATGGGACTTTCTGCCCGTAACAATAAGTGATTAGCGTCATCACTTACCCACACGTTCATTTTCTCCCCACCTTCGAAAATCGTTCCCTTAATCAATAGCGGCTTGAACTTGATGGCACGGAATTTTCCGTACTTGGTTTTGATCGTCTCTTTGCCCTCGTATTTCAAATACAAATGATAGATCTCATCATCCAGGAACATATCAAACGGTATTTTATCCCCGCGTTTATATTTACTGAAATTTATATTCCTTGCATAATAAGTGGCACTAATAACATCCTGTATACATGAACTGATTTTGAAAACCCCGTTGGTTGATACGGCAGTGCCCGAGCTATGATTGAAGGTAACATTGTTGTAAATTTTGTATCCGCCCTCATCTACATTTCGTACAAACTTCACCGGTAACATAGTACTCGTGTCAATATATGTTTCATATTTATCCCTTACTTTAAAAAAGTTGTCGAAAAATGAATAGGTAATTCCCGTACCGACACAGTGATAGACGGTTTTGCCATTAAATCTCTCAACATTGGCTGTAAATTTTGCTTCGCCCGCACCTACATACATACCGAGGGTCGTATAGTATACTTTCATCGTTACTTCTTCACCGGTGGTAAATGCATTATTACGTACACCACAAAATTCATCTCCGGCTGATGTACTGAAAACTAAAAATAGAATGCAAATGGTCGTTATTATTTTCAAGGAGGATATTTAATCTCTAAAAATTTTGATACTCAATATGAAAACGCTTCCCAGTACTGCAGGTATAAATAAATTGATTAGCCATATACCAAATGTTGCCCCCAGAATGCCCAAGGCGTTTGTACTGTAAAGTCCAAAAAGCTCCGTGCTGAACTTGCCGCGTATACCCAGATCTGCAATGGCAAATGACGGCACAACGGCAAGTACTAAGAATAAAATGCTTATAATAAAAAATGCCGCCATCCAAAATATTTCTACATGTAATACCTGCAACAGAAAGATATACTGTATGATGAAAATAAGGTATCGAAAGAGTGAAAGATAAAGTAACCTTAACAATAATTTGGGATTAAAATCATCAAGCACATTTATGTATTCCACAAATTTTGCTGAAGCTGGAATTTTTTCAATCAATCGGATAAGCCATGATAATCTGAAATAGAAAAGTAATAGAAGGCCTGCTGCGCACACTGATAAAACCAAAAGAGTTTTAAGCCAAAAAACGGAAAGTCCCATAACAGGACTTCCATTCGGGTTTTGACAATAAATGATATATAACAGTCCGGCACACCCGAAAATAAGTGTAATAATTAACTGGCTGATACTTCCTGCTATAGAAAGAGAAATAGCTTTTATTTTCTTTCCCTCAGGCAAATAAAGAATCCTGCCTCCATATTCGCCCATTCGGTTAGGAGTATTTATTGAAAGTGCCACTCCACTCAATACTGACCGGTAAGCTGTAAAAAATCCAACAGACTGTATGGGCCGCAATAATATCTGCCATTTTTTCGCTTCGAATCCCCAGTTGGCAAAAGCAAGCAGGATAACCATCCAAAATTTAAAAGCATTTTCACCAAAAGGCGCTTGCTGCATAAGTTCTATAGACTTATGAAGATCAGGCTGGCCTTTTATTTGAATGTATAATGAATAGAACAACCACCCGGCCAGCACTGGCACAATGATATACTTGAATAATATTTTGATATTTTTGCTGGTACGGATCATGCAGGTCGCATCAGGTTTTGCTTCGCATTATTTATACATCTATAAGGCAGGGATAAATTAGGTTGCCGCAAAAATAAACTTCAATTGCACAACAGCTCAAAAATCATTTTAGGCATAGATCCTGGCTCAGTCATTATGGGCTTTGGAGTAATCAAAGTAAAGGGCAATGGCGTGTCTCTCATTATCATGGATGTGCTAAAGCTTTCGCCTGGTAAAACAACTTACGAAAGGCTTGAAATCATTTATACGAAAGTTTGCGAGTTGGTAAGCATGTATAAGCCGGACGAGCTGGCTATCGAAGCTCCTTTTTTTGGAAAAAATGTCCAAAGTATGTTGAAGTTGGGAAGGGCGCAGGGCGTGGCTATTGCTGCTGCTATGCAGGCCAGCGTGCCGGTAACTGAATATTCTCCTCGTAAAATAAAACAGTCCATAACCGGCAACGGTAATGCCGATAAACTCCAGGTGCTGAAAATGCTCCAGCGGATTCTAAGCTTTGATGAAAATCCAAAGTATTTTGATGCAACAGATGCCTTGGCGGTAGCGGTTTGCCATCACTTCCAGGGAGCAGGGTTGGTTAGTACTTCTTCAAAAACTTTAAATGGCTGGAAAGATTTTATGATGCAGAATCCCGCCAGAATCAAAAAGGTGTAAAACTTATTCGCTTTTTTGAAGATGTGATAAGATCTTTTGTAAATCTTCATTCAATTCCTTTTCCGAAATTTTTATTTTCTTCCTGGTAAAATTTAGATCATCGGCACTGTTGATCGGCGCAAGATGAACATGGGCATGAGGGACTTCAAGGCCTATTACGCTGATTCCGCAACGATCGCAATCAAAAGACCGCTCAATGGCTTTTGCGATTGGTTTGGCAAACACTAGAATTTCTTTTAGGTACTGATCCGGAACGTCAAATAAATTATTGACTTCTA
>JBDSPQ010000170.1:0-4163 GCA_039930305.1 Ginsengibacter sp.
TTTCAAGAGATAAATAATTCACATCATAGTAGCGAAGAAACTGTCGACTATTTCTATAAGACACTTAGTGAGACGCTAAGCGGTGCTGATTATATCTATGAACAAAGCAAGATGCGTGCTTCCTCTCAGGTCTATCCGGCAACTGAACTTGGGAAAAATTTAAAAACGATCGCTTCACTAATCAACAGCGGCATAGATACTAAAATTTATTACGTAAGCCTTGGTAGTTTTGATACACACATCAACCAGGAAAATCAGCAACAAAGGCTATTTATCCAATTAAATGACGCAGTAAATGCTTTTGTAAAAGACCTTAAAAGCAACAACCGCTTCAATGACGTTATGCTAATGACCTTTAGTGAATTTGGAAGACGGGTAGCACAAAATGCGAGTGGCGGCACTGATCATGGTACTGCAAATAATATGTTTTTTATTAGCGGCGGCCTAAAACAACAGGGCTTAATAAATGAGTTGCCAGACCTGGCCGATCTGAATGAAGGTGATCTTAAACACACCGTGGATTTTAAAAATGTATATGCTACGGTGCTACATAAATGGCTGGCTGCTGATGATCAAAAAATCCTGGGAAGAAAATATGATCATTTACATTTTGTATAAATAATTTAATTGTTGATTAATCTCGTCTATCCGTTTACTTTATGCCATGCATCATCTTCCTGAGCTTAAAAGAAAGCAGGAATAGAATAATCGATGCTGCCCCGGCAAAGCAAACAAAGATCATAAAATAGGTATGGAGGCTATCCACTGTGATTCCAAGGAAAACAGGCTTCGGGCCGGTTGATTTGGGGTCAGGATATAAGGCGCTCATGGTACCTGCTAATTTATTTCCCGTGGCGATCGCCATAAACCAGATGCCCATCATGAGAGAGGTAAAGCGACCGGGAGTCAATTTGTTTACCATAGAAAGGCCGATGGGACTTAAAAATAGTTCTCCAACCGTGTGCAGGAAGTATAGACCAGTGAGCCACAAGATGCTTACTTTAAGAGTAGGATCGCCGGTGCCGAAAGAAATAAATAAAAAACCCAGGGCGAGCAAACCAAGTCCTATAGCCTGCTTCATCGGGGAGGCAGGCTCTATTCCCCGCTTGCCCAGTTTACTCCACATAGCTGCAAAGATGGGTGCCAGTATTACTATAAAAACAGGATTAAAACTCTGGAAATAACTTGCCGGCATTTCCCAGCCAAAAACATTTCTGTCAGTCTGCTCGTCTGCGAAAAAAGTAAGGGAAGCGCCTGCCTGTTCAAAACACATCCAGAAAAATATAACAAACAGCATTATAATGATGATTACAGTCAGTCGTGACTTTTCAATTTTGGTGAGAGATCTGTCCGTAATAATAGCAAAAGGAAGGCAAAGCGTGAGCGCATAAATAGCCGAGCCCCAAAGGTCAACATTCAAAAGAAAAAATAATACGCAATACGCAATAATAATGGAGCCAATGAGCAGTGAAATTTGTGCAGTACTGAATCCGGTCTTGCCTGTTTCTGAAACAGAGGTGTCATTTACCTTGTTCGGCTCAACGCCTAACTGAACCCCGGTAGAAGAAACGACATATTTATCTTTCGTTAAATAGAAAATTATCAGGCTGAGAATCATTCCTGTTCCGGCTGCAAAAAACCCCCATTTATAATCTACTTTCTCACCAAGGTAGCCACAAACGAGTGGAGCCAGGAAGGCACCCGCATTAATACCCATATAAAAGATTGTGTAAGCCGCATCCTTCTTGGTATTATCATTTGCAGGATATAGCTGACCTACCATCGTGGAAATATTCGGTTTAAAAAAACCATTCCCAAAAATTAAAAAGGCCAGTCCCGTCCAGAGTAATGTGGTTGTGAGACCAGAAACAGAACCGGATATGGCTGTATTGCCGCCAACTGACGCGCAAGCGAACAGAATAAATTGGCCCAATGCCATTAAAGCCCCACCTACAAATATTGATCTCCTGTTGCCCCAATATCTGTCTGCGACATACCCACCAATTAGCGGGGTAAGGTAAACGAGTCCAGTATAACTTCCATAAATATTTGCAGCATATGCCTTGTCAAAAAATAGTTTGTTGGTCATGAATAAAACAAAAATGGCACGCATGCCATAATAGCTAAATCTTTCCCAAAACTCCGTTGCAAATAAGACGTATAAACCTTTAGGATGCCCTTTGCTTATTACTTCGCTATTTACAACTGTTGACTGGTCTTCCATACGTTAATTTTTTTTTAGAGAAGGTAAAGATTTGTAAAGTACAGCTAAATTTTAATTAGTAAACCTCAATTTTGATAGCAACGATTACTCATTAAATCTTTGGGTTGGCATGGTATTGAAATTGTTAATTCATAACTTGCAACCTTATTACTTTAAAACAAATTACTTTTTTTGAACATTCTTATTTTGGGTGCAGGGGGACGCACCCATGCCTATTGTTGGAAAATTAGCCAAAGTCCTTTGTGCGATAATTTATTCATTGCTCCGGGAAATGCCGGTACCTCTGACTTTGGAGAAAATATTGACATCGACATTAACGACTTTAATCTTATTAAGAAAGTCTGCCTTGATAAAAAGATCGACTATTTGCTAGTGGCACCGGAAGGGCCATTGGTCGATGGTATTTATGATTTTTTCAAAAATGATAAAGAAACCCAGCACATAATTATCAATGGACCCTCTGCTGAGGGGGCGAAGCTTGAAGGAAGTAAGGCCTTTGCGAAAGCCTTTATGCTAAGACATCACATTCCCACTGCGGCCTACCGTGAATTTTCTGTAGACAATTATGACGAAGGTCTTTCTTATATCACAGAGCATACACTGCCTGTTGTGCTGAAAGCTGACGGCCTGGCGGGTGGTAAAGGCGTTATCATTTGCCAACATCATATCGAAGCAATGAGCGAGTTTGAGTTAATGATTCAGAAAAGTAAGTTTGGAGAAGCCGGCAAGAAAATGATTATCGAACAATTTCTGGAAGGTATTGAGTTGAGTGTATTTGTGCTCACTGACGGCAAGGCCTACGTGCTATTGCCGGAGGCAAAAGATTATAAAAGAATACAGGAAGGAGACACCGGGCTGAATACAGGTGGCATGGGCGCGGTTAGTCCGGTGCCTTTTGCGACAGGTGAATTTATGGAAAAGGTTAGGAAGAAGATTATAGAACCGACCATCCAGGGTCTTACAGATGAAAATATCGATTACAAAGGGTTCATATTTTTTGGCTTGATAAAAGTAGGGGATGAACCCGTAGTGATTGAATATAATTGCCGCATGGGTGATCCTGAAACGGAAGTGGTGCTCCTGAGGTTAAAAAATGATCTGTTGGAATTATTAATTTCTACCCATAAAGGAGAACTTGCCGGACAAAAAATTGAGATAGACGAAAGAGTGGCTGCAACAATTGTAGCTGTTAGCGGCGGTTATCCAATGGAATATGAAAAAGGTTACGCTATCGATTTTGGTTACCTGGAAAATCCAAATGCCAAATATCATATAGATAAAGATGGCGGAGTCATGGTTTTTCATGCAGGCACAAAAAACGTAGATGCAGAAATCGTAACAAATGGTGGAAGGGTACTAGCCGTATCTTCCCTGGCACCAAGCCTTACAGGAGCTTTAAAACTTTCAAAAGAAATATTAGAGCAAATCCATTTTGACGGTATCTATTACCGAAACGATATTGGGTATGAATTTATAAGGTAGCGTCTAGTGGTGTTTTTATTTTCAACATGATCGGTTTATTTGTCTTTGATTTTATATCGGCAGACCAGCAATGTCGCCCATTTTTTTTTCAGATTTAATTTCGCCATATACGTATTTATGTGTTTGTGACGAATGCGTAATTCAATTGTTAATTCGAATTATTTCCTACAACTTTGCAACCATTAATTATTTTTCAATATCATATCCTCGAAGATGGGCCTTTTTAATTTTTTTACTCAGGAAATAGCGATTGACCTTGGAACTGCAAATACCCTAATTATACATAATGACGTTGTAGTAGTAAACGAACCCTCAATTGTAGCATTAGACCGAAACAATCCTAAGAATATTTTAGCGGTGGGTAAAAAGGCCTTGATGATGCACGAAAAAACCCACGAAAGTATCAGAACTGTAAGGCCGCTAAAAGATGGAGTAATAGCTGATTTTAACGCTGCCG
>JBDSPQ010000171.1:0-2606 GCA_039930305.1 Ginsengibacter sp.
ATAACCATTACCGATAAAGCCGGGAAAGAAATTATGAGTTTTCCGTTAACAATAGGCGTTGTAGGTGCTGTGCTCGCACCAGTTTTTGCAGCACTTGGAGCGCTGGCGGCAGTGCTAACCGAATGCACTATTGCTGTAGAACGGCACGAAGAACCAGTTCCTTAGTTTTTTGAAGAATAGTTTGGGGACTTGAGCACCATTGGTGCTTGTAAGAGTTGCACATCTCCTTTTATTTGATCTATGTATTCGGATACCTTTCAAAATTTTAGCTTATGAAAATATTACTGTGGACGGCTATAAGTTTTATTCTTATGCCCACGGCAGTCTCTGCTCAGCCGATCCAAAAAGAGAATGTGAAGATCGTGCGATCGGCGTCGAAAAATAAAATTGATATATACTGCGGTGGCGAAATATTTACCTCTTTTCTTTTTCCGGACACCACAGAAAAACCGATTCTATTTCCTGTCCGTGCCGCGAACGGCACAACTGTCACCAGGGGCTTCCCGATTGCTACGCGGGCCGGTGAGCCGACTGATCACCCGCACCATTCGGGCGTATGGTTCACGTTCGAAAATGTAAATGGTCTTGATTTCTGGAACAATTCTTATGCTATTCCGCCAGAGAAGAAAGATAAATACGGATGGATAAAAACAGACAGTGTAACGTTTGAATATGGTGATAGTGTAGGAAACCTGGCATATCATGCAAAATGGACGAACCAGCAAAATGATGTATTGCTGGAGGAAAATACAAAACTGATATTTACCTGTGCACCTGGTCAAAGAATTATTGACAGGATCACTATATTAAAAGCCAGGATACCTGTCACCTTTAACGACGCCAAAGACGGCATGTATGGAATACGCCTCGCGCACGAGTTACAGATCCCTTCAAAGGAAGATGAAAAGTATAGTGACAATAATGGCAACATGACCATTGTTAAAAAAGGGCAGGATAGTATAGCCAGCGGCAACTATGTTACCAGTGAAGGAAAGGCTGGTGACGATGCCTGGAGCAGCCGCGCGCGCTGGTGCAAAGTCTTCGCGAAAATGGGAAATGATTCCGTAAGTGTTACCATCATTGATCATCCTGCCAACGTTAATTACCCCACATTTTGGCATGCCCGGGGTTACGGATTATTTGCTGCAAATCCCCTTGGAGAAAAGGTATTTACTAACGGTACTTCTTATACGAACTTATCTTTGCAGCCTGGAGAGTCGGTAACCTTCCGCTTCAGGATGGTGATAGACAACGGCGCTGAAACCATTTCCCCCGCAGCACTTAACCAATTAGCTGATGAATTTGCCCAAATGAAATAATAAGTATCTTATAAACCGTCTTGTCTTCAGGTTTTGTTTGGCACTCCCTTTCCGATAAAAGTTTTCAATATTCATTGAGCACCTAAGATCATAAACTTAAAATATCGTCCCACAATTTTTTCAGAACGGGAATACCATCAACCTGGTTTTTTTGCCGTGTTTTTAACACCCGTTCCCCAGGATACAAAATCCCGCTCCCTCCATCTATTGCCATAGAAGCATGATAATCGCTTAGAATATTCTCAACCACTGAAGCAATCATTTTATAGTTGGATAGTTTTGAAATATCGATTCCAATGAACACCTGTGACAATCCATACTCTGCTTCTTTTTTACTAATCTCTTGTGTAGGCAGACCGCCGGATAAAATTGCCGCGAGTATATCCAGCAGAAGGGCTAGCCCTGCTCCTTTCCAATAACCAATGGGGACAGGTCGTTTCGATTCCAGGATCGCACCGGGATCCTTTGTGAGCATCCCGGATTTATCAAACCCACCCGGTACCGTCAATTGTTCTTTATTCATTACCGCCTTCTCCATACTTCCATAAGAAAATTGGGACATGGCCATGTCAAGGACGATTGCTTCTTCATGATTTGGAATCGCCATTACTAATGGATTATTTCCCAGTTTACCGTCTATTGCTCCCCAGGCGGGCATAATACCAATGGTATTAGTCCATGCGATAAATACAATTCCCTCCTGCACAGCCTGCCAACCATATGTGCCGCCACGCATCCAATGATTTGTATTCCGCAGCGTCACGCATCCTATCCCATTTTCTTTTGCGAGGCGAACAGCAGATTTGGTTGCATGCATTGCATTTAATATTCCGGGGCCAAGATTGCCGTCCCACTGTTCTATACCGCCGAACTTACTTAATAATGCTGGTTCAGCATCCACCTTTACAAAGCCATCCCTAATGTATTGTACAAACCTGGGAAACCTGTAAACACCATGCGTATAGACGCCATCAACACTATTCTTTGTGAAGATGGATGCGCATTGATTGGCCTTGTTCTCATTAAATCCATACTTCATTAAAATATCAGAAAAACATTTTTCCATCTCTTGCGGGGAAACGTAAATCGTATTGATATCCGGCATGGGTCTTCTTTTAGCTAATGAAACAAAATGTTCTTGCATGAAACTACAAAATTGCAGGTATAATGCCGGAAGATTAAAATCACATTTATCAGAAAAAAGGATGCAGACTGACGGCCTGAAAATCAGGGGTTACTTACAAGGTGTAAACAGGAGGAATTTGAGAATATAGCAAAATTAATGTA
>JBDSPQ010000172.1:0-11464 GCA_039930305.1 Ginsengibacter sp.
TATATGGTATCAGTTGGATAAATTATGATGCCGCCGCTACGCAGGGTTTCCGCCACCTGCCTGAGCAAGCGCTCCTGTGGATTTTTCGGATGTATATGTAAGAGCATGTGCAAATGTAGCCCGTTTGAGATTTGATTACCAAGATGCACTGCTTAGTTTCTGGCTGCCGGGTCGTAACTATCTATCCATTGGTTTCGCAAGGATGACTTTATTTGTTTTATCCGAAGGATATGCCAACGACCAACTTCAGGGATTATCTTTTACTTTTGCTGCGTTTTATATTCAACTAAATCGACTAAACTACATCATGGCAATAATCTCGGTAGGATCTATGGCATTTGACGCGATAGAAACCCCTTTTGGAAAAATAGATAAAATCGTCGGAGGTTCGGGTACGTATGTAGCTTATGCTGCCAGCCATCTTACGAAACCCATCCTGCAGATCTCCATTGTCGGGGAAGATTTCCCTGAGGAAGAGATGAAAGAATTACAAAAAAGAGGCGTCGATCTTTCCGGAGTAGAGATAGTAAAAGGAAAAAAATCTTTTTTCTGGAGCGGCAAGTACCACCTCGATATGAATACCCGCGATACCCTCATTACAGATCTTAATGTGTTGGCAGATTTTGACCCAACTATACCGGATAGTTACCAGGGAGCTGAATTTTTAATGCTGGGCAATCTTATGCCGTCTTTACAAATAAGCGTAATCAACCAACTCAAAACACGACCAAAGCTTATTGTGCTGGATACTATGAATTTCTGGATGGAAAGCGCCATGGAAGATCTTAGAAAAGTCTTGACCATGATAGATGTTCTAATGATAAATGATAGTGAAGCCAGGCAATTGAGTGGCGAGTATTCCCTGGTGAAGTCCGCCAAGAAAGTGCTGGAGATGGGACCAAAATTTCTTATTATAAAAAAGGGTGAACACGGTGCGCTATTATTTCATGGAAATCATGTTTTCTTCGCACCCGCCTTACCACTGGAGGACGTTTTTGACCCCACGGGTGCCGGAGATGCTTTCGCAGGTGGCTTTATCGGTCATTTAAGCCGCACAGCTGATATTAGTTTTGAAAACATGAAAACAGCCATTATAGTTGGCTCAGCTATGGCAAGTTTTTGCGTGGAAAAATTTGGGCCGCAACGCCTGAAGGAAATTTCAAAAAGCGATATTGATATCCGCCTGGAAGAATTCGTCCAGTTAGTAAATTTTGATATTGACCTTGTATAAATTTTTCTCCTTTCAACAATTACCTAAAATTTAAGACAGTGCTTGACCTGATTGTGTTGTTTTTCCTGACACGTGAAATTGGAAAGATTGCAGAAAAAAAGGGCCTGAAGCCCCTGACATGGAAACTATATAATGTTGGTGGCTGGCTGGGTGCCGAGTTGATAGGTATTATGATTGGAGTGGTCATTTTTGGTATGGACAACCTTGTTTCTGTACAATTGATCGCTTTTGCTTTTGCTATTACCAGTTACTTCATTATAAAAGCGCAGCTAAATAAATTGCCCGACCAGGATATTAATGATGATATCAATAGAATTGGAGAAAGTTAACCATTTCAATATTTCCTTGCGAGTACTACGGTGTTTTTAAATTGCTTTTTCTTTCCTGCTGTATTAAAAACCTCTGTATAGATTATGTAGATACCTTGCGGTAATTGCCTGTTTTTATCATCGAGCCCATCCCAACGATAATAGCCACTAACGCCACTTAGAGCGTTTCTCCGCAGATATCGAACAGGGCGACCCGTGGCGTCGAAAATAGTAATGTTAGCAACAAAGCCCGGCGAAGGCAACTTATAGTTTATGGTCAAAAAATCTTCCAGGCCGTCATTGTCAGGTGAAAAAATTTCAGGTGAAATGGTAATCTCTCCCTGCAATTGGTCGTTTAGCCGGTACTGTGAGTTCCTGAAGCCAGGAGTACCGTATCCGGCGGAAGCTGCTGCTGTGTGAAAGTTACTTTGCACCGACGCACCTTCATAATCTATTCTTTCCAGTGAAGCTCCTTCCGCATTAGTGACCAGAGGAGAATGCCATTTCTCAGAATAATTTACCTCGTCCAAAATTTCTCCCTGGCTATTTAGAATAATTACAGTTCCTTTATCATCAGGCAAAGACGGCATAGTTTGTACCTGTAAAAAAGCCCCCGGGTTTAAGGTGATGTATTCAGATTTTACGGCCGGAACATTTTCTGTTATCACAATAAAATCACCTGGAAAAAATAATAGCTGTTCGGCCGTAAGTTTTTCTATAGTTGTTATTGCATTACTTCTATTGCGAGTAGCAACATAAATTTGGCTTAAGTCAACAATCTTTTCCGAGCGATTATATAATTCCACATAATCTGCGCCTGCAGGTTTTGGGTTGAAAAGTACCTCATTTATGACAACATCGAAGCTATCGGAACTTTGCGCCAAGCCAAATTTTGCCTGGTTCACATCACGAACAACATTGCCGCTGCAGTCGGTAATACCCGCAGTGGTAACGGTATAAATCTTTCCTGTATCAATGACCGTATTCAGATAAATTACAATCGTATTAAATAATGGCGGCGGCGCAGCAACCCGCATTATAGCGACACCATTGCCAATATTATAATTTCCTTTCTGCACCGCATTAAAGCTATCGAGAGGCTCGTCAAATACGAGATTGATTGTACGGTTGTCAGCTGCGAATGCCCTTAATAAATGTGGAGATGTGACATCAGCATTTACAGCATTCACTGAATTAATCTTACCAGGTGTTCCTCCCCTGGAATCCACAGACGCCTTCCAATTAGTAATACCACTGCAGGGATTATTTACGTCAATCATTTCCAATGTCCAGCCTCCGCCCTTTTTTAAAGCATTCCCATACCAATTATCTGAATAGGCTACCGCATGAATTGTTCTGTCCTCGCCTGACTTTATAAAAATAATATCGCCGCTATTATCCAATGAGGGGAAATTACCAACAGATATAACGGTACCGAACATGCGTAGATCCGGAGCAGCAGCAGTAGCAGATACCAAAACACTGCTATCGGGCTGTAATAGAAAATCTCCAAAGGCTGAAGAGACATTCGACATATCTCCCAGCCTCCAGCCACCAAGATTTATCGCGTGGGAAGACCTGTTTCTTAATTCAATCCATTCACTATTTGGTAGCCCTACCTGTGGCGAAGGATCGGCCATAATCTCATCTATCACTATATCATACAGCTGTGGGGTGAAGTAGTTAAAGGTTACTGCCTGATTAGTCAAAGTATTTCCTGAATTATCTTTTACTCCATTGACCGTAAGCATGTAGGTATTCGCATTGGTAAAGTTGCTGGTGAACTCCAGATGAATCAATGAAGGGTTTAGCACGTCCTGCAGTGCCTTAGCTGGCCTGCCGATGTTTTGATCCACAACATAATTGCTAATGTCTTCACCTGACATTTTATCAACTACCTCCGAAAAAAGAACATCGAGCATTGCAGCGTTGAGAACACTTACGGTCTGTATCGCCGGAGGCAACAGATCTGGAACGAAATCTTTAATTTCTATATCATCAATAAAATGTTTCTGGAAAAAAGAAGCGGTGCTTTGTTTTATTAAAACACCGAAATAGGCTGAACTTGTATAAGTCGCGTCTGTCACAGAGCCTTCCGATACAAAAGAATTTCCAGTCCCGGAGACATCGCGATAAAGTGTCCATAAATTATCCACGTTTCTCGTAATGCGTATTTTCAAAAGATTAGACGATTGATTTAATACCCCATCGGTTCCATCAATTATTTTTGCGCCACTATTGCCGTCATCTTTTCGGTATAGAGCCAACTCGTCGTCAGTATTACCAATCCTTAAAAAATAACCCGTATTGCCGGAAGCCATCAGATCTTCTAAGGAGGCGATCAGATATACATCGACATAATTTGCAGATGAAGGATTGAAATCCAAACGGAGAAAGAAATTCCACTCGACCGCCTGCGCCAGCGTATTTGGGGTGCTAAGATAATAGTTGCTTGAGGGCACCAAACTATTGCTTTGCAACTGATGTGAAGCATTGACTGTAAAATCATTGGTATCTCCTGACCACCGGGGATTCGCTGTAAAATCACCGTCATCAAAAGTCTCGATAAACTGCGCCCGGGTAAAAAGGTGAAAAAACAAAAGCACTAAAATTGAGGCCGCCGCTTTTCTTTGCATATAGAGTAGCTTTGCACTTAAAGTTATTACTTTAGATCGTTTATTTTTAATCAAAACCAAAATAAAAGAACAGTAGAAATGAGAATTGCAATTGTTGGGGCAACCGGCCTTGTCGGTAGTAAAATGTTACAGGTTTTGGAAGAAAGAAATTTTCCAGTTACCGAAATTATTCCCGTAGCCTCGGAAAAATCTATTGGGAAAGAGGTGTCATTTAAGAACAAAAGATATAAGGTAGTTTCGGCAGCAGATGCCATTAAAGCAAAACCCGATTTTGCTATATTTTCCGCCGGGGGAAGTACCTCCCTTAGCCAGGCACCCTTATTCGCTGAGGCAGGGATAACGGTTATAGATAATTCATCTGCCTGGAGAATGGATCCAACAAAAAAGCTAATAGTACCGGAAGTGAATGCAAATGTGCTCACCAATGATGATAAGATTATCGCCAATCCTAATTGTTCGACTATACAGATGGTGTTGGTGCTGCAGCCGCTCCATAAAAAATATAAAATTAAAAGAGTCGTCGTTTCTACCTACCAGAGTGTGACGGGCACTGGCGTAAAAGCCGTGCAGCAAATGATGAATGAACGGGAAAGTAAAGAGGGTGAAATGGCCTACAAATATCCAATTGATAAAAATGCCATCCCCCAGATAGACGTATTCACCGCTAACGGGTACACGAAAGAAGAAATGAAAATGGTGAATGAAACCAGGAAAATCATGGGTGACGACAGCATACAACTCACGGCTACCTGCGTTCGGATTCCAGTGATGGGTGGCCACAGCGAAAGTGTAAATATTGAATTTGAAAACGACTTCGATCTTGATGAAGTCAAACAAATCTTGTCGTCGGCGCCCGGTGTAGTCGTTCAGGACGATATAGAAAAATTCGTCTACCCAATGCCGTTAACTGCTCACGAAAAAGATGACACGTTTGTCGGCAGGATCCGCCGCGATGAATCCCAGGCAAAAACGCTTAACTGCTGGATTGTGAGTGATAATCTTCGTAAGGGCGCGGCCACGAACGCTGTGCAGATCGCCGAATACCTTATGAGCAAAAATCAGACAAGAAATTCGAGATCAAAGGATCAGGATTTTGCCTGATTGTAGGGTTGATTCACCTTTGACAATTTTATAGTAATAAATTCCCTTTCCAAGACGGGACGTTCTTACCCGTTCATTGGTGGTTTGAATAGACTGCGTATGCAATAATCTTCCTGTAAGATCATAAATAATAATTACTTCTTCATTTGGCAAGGTGGTATTAATATTTATATCATTGCTCCGCAAAACCGGGTTAGGAAAGATGATAAACCTGCCAGCTTTGGCATAGAAAACTGACTGGACATCGGAATAAACAACCTCGCCTGAAGTGAGTATTATTTTTACGCGAAAAGAACTAGTTCCCTGTTTCAGGTTTGGATAGTTATATGAAACCTGTTTCAAAACAACAGGTATCAGAGAATATATTTTTTTGTACCGTCCGTCATCGAAAATTTCAAAAACAATACTATCGACGTGGTAAAGCGTTCCTATCTCTAAAGATAAATTTGCCGTGTTACCGTTAACGTTAGCAATGAAAGAATTGACATAACAGCCAGTACCTTGCAAGGTATAATTCAATGCGTAACTTTTAGTGGCAGCGTTGTTTTGTAGAATTGGTGCGACAGCCAGGTATTTTCCATCAAACTCATGCGTTGAAAGAATGTCGAAGGTATCAGCAACTGTTTTAAAGACCTCCATATATTTTGCACCTAATTCATAGAGTTGATAGGCTTTGACTGGCGGTACATTTTCCCAATGAAGCAACAAGGAATCCCCACAAATAAAGCCCGTTGCGGGATGTAAAAGCTTCGTAATAAAAAAACTGTCCGAGTAGATATATTTACCCGAAACATTCATTCGGAGCCTGGCTACGCATATTGTATCCGGGGGCACCCAATAATCATGGCCCGGTTTGAGTATAGTGTTTGTGATGCTTTTCCAATTAGAAGCGCCACCAAGGGAATATTCGATATTGCCCATGTTAGAAATATTTGTTTGCCACCGAAGCACATTCGCAACGCCTCCTTCAATTAAATCAGCTGCAATGGGATATTCCCACTTGAAAGTATTTGTTGAATCGATACTGTAAGCTATGTAAAAAGATTGCAGCGATGTTTGCAGATCATGAGCAGAAACTGACAGCGTGTAGTTTCCTGCGGCAGGGAAATCTAACGTGATTTGTTCATTATTATTCAAACTATCACGCCCCCGATGGGGCAAAGCGAGAAGACTATCGGAATCTGGAAAGGAACTCAATACCCATGGCTGATATGCAAATCCTGAATTGTCTTCTTTTAAAAGAAGATCGAGATCGTTGATCAAAGCCACTGGAGTAAATGCCGCAGCAGCGGGATCGTTCCAACTCAGAGTAATCTTTATCTGCGATGTATTTGCGGGAATGGTTAACGGGAATTGTCGCTTACCACCTGGCGAAAGATTGCCAGAAAAAATATTATTTTGCCTCAGACAATTCATCGCGGCAAGGGCATCCAGGTTACCGAAGCCTGTGGCGTAATCTGGGCCGGGTGTTGCAACGTCCCGGGCAGAATTCAAAAGTACTGCCCGTGCTAACGCTGAAGGCAAGACGCTGTTTGTTTTATGTTTGTAATATTGTTGCAACAAAAGGCACGTGCCTGATGTAAGAGCGGCAGATTCTGATGAGCCATTTTTTTGAAAAGCTACTAGGTCAGGCTTGATCCTGCCGTCATAAGCAGGTCCCTTCGAACTCATTGGCGATACTTTCCCAAATGAGTCAACCGCTCCCACAACTATTACGTTCTTCGCC
The DNA here is from genome assembly GCA_039930305.1 of Ginsengibacter sp. Classification (GTDB taxonomy): domain Bacteria; phylum Bacteroidota; class Bacteroidia; order Chitinophagales; family Chitinophagaceae; genus Ginsengibacter. The sequence goes on from JBDSPQ010000172.1 coordinate 7,003, forward strand.
ATTTTGAAATTTCCTGTCAGGTTAGCGTATCCTGGAAGACCGCTATAAGTTCCACTGCGCGAAACTGAATCTCCTGAATTTCCTGATGAAAACACATGCAGAAAACCGGTATCTAAATTTGCATGGGTATCGTACGCAACTGCATTGATTCCATAACTATTGTCGATAGCTGTTCCATAAGAGTGGTTTTGTACTGTGATGCTATCAGCGATATAATACGACTCGTCGTCCGGCAATATTATGTCAAAAGAAGATGATGAAATATAAGCTTCAGGGGCAACTCCCTTCGCGTAATAAGCTGAATTTCCAGCACCCGCAATAAGGGTTGCCATAAAATCTGCGTGGTCGGTCATAAATGGAGATACCAGGGGGGACGAATCCTGCCTGCCTTTCAGATCAATGTCAGCTGGATTATAAGAATGTTCTTTTAGAGAAATGTGCATCCCAGCGCCCTGGACGCCGGGGAAATCATTGCGCACTATATTTATGTTATTGGCGGAAAAATCAAAGCCTTGAATGCCTAATTCTTCTTTGGCCTCTCCCGGATCAAAGCCAATGGCCACGATCCGGTCGTCATTTAAGAAGAACGCGTGTATATTTTTCCATGATGCCTTTACCGTAAAAATATTTCCAACTGCCAGGGGAGAAATTTCAAATGATGTGCGGGGGTGTTTCAAATGAAATGATTGTCCAAATTTATCGTTGTCTGCTTGCAGATAGAATCGTTTCATTCTTTCGGAATCGTTTTTCGCAATCAACATCTTAATTATGGATGGAGACAATTTCCAATCATTGTTTGAAGGCGCGATACGAATGGCAAATTCCAGAAGACGGGCCATTGAAAGCGTATCAGCAATTGAAAGAATGACAGCTGTTTCTGAATATTTTCTTTTTATAGTTTGTTGGATTAATTTTTTTTCTGAAAAAGAAAGGTTGTTTTTTAAGATGGCAGCATAATAAAGGGGATGGGCCTGGCCAGGTATTGCAGCAATATTCTGTTGAAAAAAAATCCGATCCTGGGGAGATTGAGCAACTGCTAAACTGCCATACATAGATAGATAGAACAGCGTCAGGAAAGGCTTTAACATAGGACAGACCGTAAAATTACTGGTGATAATTATTTTTAATCGAAACAAATATTCTAATCTAAAATTAGAATAGATTTGGCACTTCAATTATTTTTCATTTAAACCTAAACACCTATCATGAAAAAATTCTCTGGAATTATCCTAACCTTACTCTCGGCCAGTCTTTTTTTTGCTTCATGTAAAAGAGAAAATATTGCCCTCGCTGAAAACGTTTCTGAAACCATTTTGCAGAAAATACAAGCCCAGGGATTCAGCACTGAGAATGTCCGGAAAGTATCTAATGGCTATCTGGTAGAGGGAGATATTGTTTTAACTAACGAAAACCTCAACAGCGCTTCATCCTCTCCGAATCTTCTAATTGCAAATGATGAACAGTACCGGACGACCAACCTGGTGAAAAGTCTTCCACGGGTAATTACCGTTTCGGTAAGCGGAACCCTAACAGGCATTAACGTTTGGTCAAATGCAACAGATCGCTTGATCTCCCGCTATAATGCACTGGGCTTGCAGGTTACTTTTAGTCGAGTAGCGTCGGGCGGAAATGTAGACATTGTCGGTTTTAACCAGGGACCTTCAGGTGGTTATATTACTCTTGGGTCTTCTGGCTTTCCCACTTCTGCAGGAAATCCTTACAATCAAATAAAGATGAATACTAACGCCCAGGCGTATGGCACGAATCCGAATGAATTTTACATTACTTCAGTGCTTCAACATGAGATGGGCCATTGTATTGGTTTCCGTCACACAGATTATTTTAATCGTGCATTGAGTTGTGGTGGTCGCAGGTCAAATGAAAAAGCGGGATCAATTGGGGCAGTGTTAATTCCAGGTACACCATCTGGTTTTGACGCCGAATCATTTATGCTTGCGTGTTCTGCAGGTACAGATCGTACCTTCAATCCAAACGATGTTGTTGCATTAAACTATTTATATTAATCAGGGGTAGGTATCAATTTGTAAAGCCGGCACTTGTGCCGGTTTTTTTTATCCTGCCTTTCAGGATAATTTGTTTAATGCATTTCTCAAAAGCGACAACATTTCGGGAATTTCTTCTTTTTTACAAGTGCCGACACTAAGCCTGTACCAACTGCTATCCCGCGAAGCACCAAATGCGTAAAACGGTACTACGGCGAGTTTTGCCTCGTTTAAAAGATAGGTGGTGACAGCCGATTGATCGGGAAGTGCATTTCCCTCCCCGGTTATTTTACCGGTAAGATCTACCTTTATAGTTAGGTAAATAGCGGCCTGAGGTGCACAGGCATCTACAGGAAATCCTGCTTTTTTCAATTCGCGGAAGCCGAGATAAATCAAATTCAATCTTTCAAAAAGCTCACTTTTGAAATGGCTTAAAAAGGTATCAACGGCTGATTGCTGCATGAGGAATTTTGCGGTAGCCTGTTCTTCCGCCATTGGACTCCACGCTCCAATGTGGCTGTTTATGGCACGCATTTTTGCCATTATGTGCTGCGGACCTAATGCCCACCCAACCCTGACACCCGTAGCGGCAAACGCCTTACTTATCCCATCAATAAAAATGGTATATGCTTTCATAGATGGCCGTAAACCAACCGGGTTGTAGTGTTTTGATTCGCCGAAGGTTAGCGTCCAATATATCTGATCGTAAATTACGTACAGCTTTTTATCATGCACCGCTCTTCTTGCATTTTCCGCCAGCACCAGGTCACAGATGCGCTTCAGTTCTTCTTTCGGAAAAATAGTACCTGTGGGATTTAATGGTGAACAAAGGGCTATGAGAACCGCTTTATCCAAATGCGGTTCAATATCTTTCGCCGTAGGCATGAAATTATTTTCAACGGTTGCCTCTATTACCGTATGCCTGCCTCCCACAAAATGTGTGTAATGATTATTATTCCAACTGGGCACAGAGTAAATTACTTTATCGTCTTTATCGACAATTGCCCGGTAAGCCGCATATATCAACGGCCGCCCGCCTGCAGCGATCAATATCTCGTTTACACTATAATCCAGGTCTTCACGCTCCCTGATAAATGCAGAGACTGACTCGCGTAAAGCAAGTATGCCGTCAGCCGGTGGATAAGTAGTGTGCTTATTTTTGTAAGCTTCAACGATTTCATGTTCCAGCTCTTGCGGTATAGGAAAAATGGAAGAGTCAAAATCACCGATCGTGAAATTGTAAATTTTCTGACCTTGTTTTATTTTCTCTTTGATCTCACCGCCAAGACGGACAATCTCACTTCCGATCAGTGTTTCGGCAAGCTGACTTAATTTACCGGTCGTGTTTAAAATATCTGACATATAAGCTGGGTACGTAGGTTTGAAATAAAAATAACTATAAATTTTTTAATCACTTTTCTGTTGGAATATCACTATCGGGAATAACTTTCTATTAAAAACGAATGATTCAGGATTTGCAAAAACTTAATGTATCCCAATTTTTATTTACTATTTTCATTATTATTTTAAATAAACCATTTGCCCTCAGAACAGTAGATTCTTTCGAGTGCTTGCCGTTTACATCAAAACGATATTTTCAATGAACAAAAATCTATTAGCCGGGTATTTTATTATTTGTCTATCAATTCTCTTTGGGTGCAAATCCAAAGAACCTGTCACCGCTTCAAAAGCCGATAGAGACAGCGCTTATATTAAACTTTCAGACGATGAAAAACGCCTCCCGAAAAATGCATTGGCAGGGCTGGACGTTGCCGATGGATTGCAGGCGACACTTTTTGCGTCTGAACCAATGATGGGAAATCCCACCAATATCGATGTTGATTCAAAAGGAAGGGTTTGGGTTTGTGAGGCATTTAATTACCGGCCGACTCTGAATCCCGGTAATCCGCAACGGGAAGCAGGCGACCGGATCTTAATTTTAGAAGACACTAACGGTGATGGAATAGCCGATACGGCAAAGGTTTTTTACCAGGGAACTGATGTTAATGCAGCATTAGGTATTGCGGTGTTCGGAAATAAAGTGATCGTCTCGTGCAGCCCGAATGTGTTCCTTTTTACTGATACAAATGGTGATGATAAAGCAGATACAAAAGAAGTGCTGTTTACGCACGTTGGCGGCGAACAGCATGATCATGCAGTGCATGCGTTTACATTTGGCCCGGACGGCAAGCTGTATTTCAATTTTGGCAATGCGGGAGAGCAATTGATGGACAAGAACGGTAAGATTATAACCGATAAAGATGGAAATGAAGTAAATAATAAAGGCAACCCTTACCGCCAAGGAATGGTTTTCCGGATGAATGAAGATGGAAGTGAGTTCGAAGTATTGGCACATAATTTCAGAAATAATTATGAAGCAGCGATAGACTCTTATGGTAACATCTGGCAAAGCGATAATGATGACGATGGCAATCAAAGCACCCGGATAAATTATGTGA
>JBDSPQ010000173.1:0-8672 GCA_039930305.1 Ginsengibacter sp.
AGATGAACAATATAACCGGGACAACCAGTATAATTCAGCATATCAACAAACCGCTCTGAGGCTTCTGCTTCAGTAACTTCAGGTTGTGAGAGGTAATGATACAATGGAGAAAGATTTCCTTCTTCCCTGTTTTTTTGAACGAGGTAATCAATCATGTCACCATTCGTTGCATGAACGGTAACCATACCACCCCGCTTCTTTACTTCTTCCATCAGCCCAATCATCTGGCGGTCATCAATCATTAGAGCGCCTTTATAAGCCATGAATGTTTTGAAAGAGGTGATGCCTTCTTCTTCTATAAATTGCTTTACTTCTTTCTTTGTTTGTTCATTAAAATCAGTGACGGCGATGTGAAAACTATAGTCACCAACCGCAGTTCCACTTGCTCTTAAGTTCCATTCATCTAATGCTTCATGCAAAGAATGTCCCTGCTTTTGCAAAACAAAATCTATAACAGTGGTCGTGCCTCCAAATAATGCCGCCCTTGTCCCGGTCTCATGTGTATCGCTGGAGAATGTACCCATAAATGGCATTTCCAAATGCACATGCGGATCAACACCACCCGGAAAAACCAGCATGCCCGATGCATCAATTTGTTCATCGGCGTTTATATTAATATTCTTTCCAATAGCAGAAATTGTTTCACCTTCAATAAAAATGTCCCCAACATAATCATCCGCGGCTGTGATTATTCTTCCATTTCTAATTAATACCGACATGAATACTTTTTTGGTTAACTCAATCTAAGAAAATTGTGCAACATTATCAACAGGCTTTACCGCTGACCGCTCAATTTTATATCTTCTCATGAGAAGGAAATAAATGATACCCGAAACAAAAAAACCAACAAACCATGCATAGTTATAGAGATGTGAAATCCATAATGGGATTGCATCCTGTGGTACAACTTTTATAGTTGTAAGAAAGCCGGGAATGTTGGGAAGTATACCAGCCAGCAGTGCAATAACTGCTGCGTTATTAAAACCGTTGGAAAAGGTGTATAGACCTCTCCGCTTATAAAGCTCATTCGGATCAAGATGTTGCTTCCTGATAAAATAATAATCTGCGATCATGATGCCACCAACCGGCCCTAACAGGCTCGAGTAACCAACAAGCCAGGTAAAAATATATCCCGAAGGATCCGCAATAAGTTTCCAGGGAAAAATTAAGATACCAATGACACCCGTGATGTAACCGCCCTTCCTGAAATCGATTTTTGATGGTGAAAGGTTTGCAAAATCATTTGCCGGGCTCACAATATTTGCAGCGATGTTAGTGGCCAATGTTGAAATAGCAACTGCGATCATTGCGATACTTATAATGAATTTGCTACTGAATTTTCCAGCTAACACTAATGGATCCCAAATAGTTTCTCCATACAAAATCACGGTGGCGGATGTAACAACAACACCGATGAAAGAAAACAACGTCATGGAAGTTGGTAAGCCTATAGCCTGTCCTTTTATTTGCGCCTGCTGACTTTTTGCGTAGCGTGTAAAATCAGGGATGTTTAATGAAAGTGTTGCCCAGTAGCCAACCATACCTGTTAATGCAGGAAAAAAGAAATTCCAGAATTCATCATTGGTCTTAAATTTCGAAGGCTCTTTTAAAATAGGGCCCAGACCATGTACTGCATAAATTGCCCAGGCTAAAAGCGCCAGTGCCGCGATGGGTAAAAAAAATGCTTTAAATACTAATAGCTTTTTTATACTATCAACACCGAGGTAAACCACGTACATATTTATTAGCCAGAAAATTAAAAAGGTAATGGCCGGCCCGGTTTGTAACCCAAATGAAGCAGGAAAGATTTGTGGCAATGTTTCAATTGCAGGTAGCCATAACCGTAACATCTGGTATAAAGCAAAACCTCCTATCCATGTTTGAATACCAAACCAGCCACAGGCAACGATTGCCCGAAGCATTGCGGCAATGTTAGCGCCTCTTACTCCAAAACTTGCTCTTGCAAATACTGGAAAAGGAATACCGTATTTAGCTCCGGCATGTCCATTTAAAATCATTGGAATTAAAACAATTGCATTACCTAAAAAAATAGTAAGGATAGCCTGCCACCAGTTCATACCGCCACCAATTAACGAACTGGCAAGCATATACGTTGGAATGCATAAGCTCATGCTAATCCAAAGTGCTGCATAGTTCCAGGTATTCCAGGTACGCTTCTCCTCAGGTATTGGCTTCAGATCTTCATTGATCAGGGAGGATGATATGTTTTCGAATTGATGCATAATATTAAACGATCAACCTTACCCCCACCAAAACGCAGCTGCAATCAAAATATACAGGCCAATCAGGGCAAGCCCTTCCATCCATATTGATTCTCCGTCAAAAACTACAAAGGCACTGACGATAACTGCCAAAGCAAGGGAGGCCAGCAGTAAAGGACTAAGTACAAATGACAGCACAGCACCACCTAAAAAGAATGAAAGCAACACTAAAATGGGAAACAAGCCCAGAGCCACCTGCAATGAGCTATTTAAGATAACACTTACAGAATAATCAGCCTGGTTGCGATACGCGAGTTGGATGCCTACTACATTCTCGATCGCATTACCTGCAATGGCTACCACTACCAGGCCGGCAAATGTTTGATTGATACCGAGTGAATCCATAGCAGGTTGCAGCGCTTCTACGAACCAGTCTGATACAAAACCCGCTGCGACACCACTGAGCGCCAGCACGATGATTGTGAGCCTGAGTGGCCAGCGCTTCTCGCCTTCACCATCCTCCGACTTCCGGGCATTTTCCGGCGTAATAGATTTATCCCCGGTAATAGAAAAATACATACTCGCTGCCAACACAGTGAGTAACACGATCGCAACAATAATATCTAGTGTTTTAATATGACTATCAGCGGGCGTATGCAGTTCATGTGTAAGAGTAGGAATGGCCAGGGCTGCAAACGCAAGTATCATTAGGGTGGCAATCATCTTCGGCGGACCGGAATCAAACTTTTGCGTGCCATTTTTCAGCCCCCCGATGAAGATCGCCATACCAAATACCAGCACAGAATTCCCAAGAATTGAACCTACCAAAGCAGCTTTTACTACGTCAGCCAGGCCGGCTCTCAGTGCGAAAATACATACAAATAGTTCGGGAAGATTTCCCAACGCCGACTGCAAAATTCCGGTAACGCCCGGGCCTAAACGCTTTCCTAACTGATCGGTAGCATCGCCCACAATCATTGCCAGCAAAGCCAGTGCTCCCGCGGTTACCACAAAACGAAGAATGGAATTGGCCCCTGTATAATAAAGCGCCCCTGCAGCAATCGTCACAATTATGGTAATTATAATAATGCGCTTCTCCTTCCTGCTCATATTCTTTTTTTATGATTTTATAAACCTCCCTGGTCTGCTATGGAAACAGCTTGAGAGATAATGGCCAGGCCTTCATCCACTTGCACTTTGGTAATACATAATGGCGGTGCGATAAAAATAAAATTCCACCGCACAAAAGTGTACATACCCAGCTCCCGGATTTTAGCAGCCACTTTATTCATAATAATCATTTCACCGGGCGTTGCGTTGAAAGGTGCCATTGGCTCTTTTGTTTCGCGATTCTTTACCAGCTCCAGGCAGCCGAGCAATCCGGTATTTCTCCAATCGCCGATACTTGGGTGGGCGGCTTTCATTTTCTCTATCTCCCCGTCAATATACTTTCCCATCTTAGCAGAATTTTCAATCAAGCCATCTTTTTCATAAATATCCAGTACGGCCAGCGCCGCAGCGCAACAAACGGGGTGGGCTGAATAGGTAAGCCCGAGGGGCAAAGGTGTATCGTCGTATAAGGAAGCGATTTTATCGGAAACCATAAGACAGCCAAAAGGAAGGTACCCGCAGGTAAGGCCCTTTGCCATCGCGATCATATCCGGCACAATATCGTGGTTCTGGAAACCGAACCATTTCCCGGTTCTTCCAAAACCACTCATTACTTCATCCATAATCAGGAGCATTCCATGCTCATCGCACAGCCTTTTCACTTCCTTCAAATAACCTTCAGGATATTTGAGACAACCAGAAGATCCGGACTCTCCTTCCAATAAAATAGCAGCAATATTTTTTGGGCCTTCGTAAGCAATGATCCTCTCCAGGCTCTGCACGGCATCTTTTAAAAAATTTTCTTCCCCATAATCCCAACGGTATAGATAGGGCAAATCAAAGTGAACAAAGTTACCGGCCTGCTGCGCATCAGTTGGCAATTTACGGGGATCCCCACTCGCTGTCATAGCTGCATTAGTAGAACCGTGGTAAGACTGGTAACGTGTAAGTATTTTATGACGACCTGTATAAAGCCGCGCCAGTTTGATCGCATTTTCTATTGATGTTGCTCCGCATAATGTAAAGAACGCTTTATTCAAATCTCCGGGACAAATGCCGGAAAGCCTCTTTCCAAGGTCTCCCCTCGCTTTAGTAACACACGACGGGGTTACATAACTGATTTCCTGCATTTGCCTAATAACGGCTTCGGTTACCCGCTGGTCACCGTGACCAATATTTACATTCATCAATCCGGAAGAAAAGTCGAGGTATTTCTTGCCGGAGTAGTCATACAGGTATACCCCTTCGCCATATTTTACTGCAATGGGGTTGGTGCCTTTTTGTTTACTCCAGGAAAATAAAGTGTAATCCTGGTTGTCAGCAATAATATTACCTGATATAGTTTCCGTTATTTCTGTACTCTCCAGCGTTTCCATAACAATGAATTTAATGAATTGAAATAATGGGTCAGCCGTCCGTGTTAATTACAGAACGACAATTTATTACCTACCTGAATAAAATTTCTTTACCTGGAGTTTTTATAATAAGCTCGCTCCTATCGCTATTCTCTACATATCCGATAATGCGCGCATCGATCTCAAAAGTTGCCGCCTCCCTGATTATTTCTTCAGCAAAGGATGGATCTGTATAAACTTCCATCCTGCACCCCATATTAAATACCTGGTACATTTCCCTGTCATCTACTTTACTAGCGTCCTGTATTTGCTTGAAAATACCAGGAACAGGAAACAGATTATCCTTAACCACCCTTAGATTTTCAGGAATATACTTCAGGCATTTCGTTTGCCCGCCGCCGCTGCAATGTATAAGCCCGTCAATTTTATTAAAATCGCTTTCAAGTAATTTTTTTACCAAAGGTGCAAAGGTGCGTGTAGGTGAAAGGATTCCCGGAATATCAGAAATACGGTATCGTCCAATATATACTACTTCGTTGCTGAGCCCGGGATCGTAACTTTCTGTCTTCATCGCATATTCTTTTAATAAAAGATCATGCCTTGCAGAAGTAAGGCCGTTACTGCCTATACCGCTGTTAAATTCATTTTCATACGTTGCCTGTCCAAAAGAGGCAAACCCGACGATCACATTACCCGCTTTTATTTTTTCGTTAGAGATTATTTTTGATTTAGGCCACCGCGCTGTCATAGTACCATTTACAGCCATCGTCCTCACAACATCGCCTACGTCCGCCGTTTCGCCCCCGAGATAATGAATATTAATTCCAAAGGCCTTCATTTCATCAAAAAATTCCTGTGTGCCGTTGATCACCTGCCGTAGCACCTCGGTCGGTATCAGGTTTTTATTCCTATCAATGGTAGAGCTAAAAATAATATTGTCATAAATACCCACACAAAGCAGGTCATCCAGATTCATGACGACCGCATCCTGGGCTATCCCTTTCCAAACTGACACGTCGCCGGTTTCCTTCCAATACAAGTAAGCAAGAATGCTTTTCGTGCCTGCTCCATCTGCGTGCATTACATTTACGAATTCAGCATCGCCGCCAAGAAAATCAGGATATACTTTACAAAATGCTTTAGGGAAAAGCCCCTGGTCCAGATCTTTCACTGCCGCATGTACCTCCTCTTTTTGTGCTGAAACGCCGCGGCTTGTATATAGAGACATGTTGGTATTTTGATTCCTGTAAAAATATAGAATATCATCATGCTATGTTCTATTCGCACTTTATGAATAAAGAAATATAATTTTGCGCTTCAGCATGCGGGTACACAGGGATATAAACAACTTACCTTTATTTAAGAATGCAGTAATTACCATCGGAACTTTTGATGGTGTGCATACCGGCCATTTAAAAATTATTCAACAGTTAAAGCAGGAAGCGGCTGCCTGCCATGGAGAAACGGTCATTATCACCTTTCATCCACATCCGAGGATGGTAATCGATAAGTCGCCTGGCTCAAAGGAGCACCAGTCCCCTGGAATAAAATTATTAAATACCCTTTCCGAAAAAATAACGCTTCTCGAAACGCAGGGAATTAATCACCTCGTTATAGTACCGTTTACAAAAGAGTATTCGGAACAATCCGCCAAAGAATACATCGGGGAATTTTTAGTGCAGAAATTTCATCCGCATACCATCATCATCGGCTACGATCATCGTTTTGGAAAAAACAGGGAAGGAGATTACAAACTGCTGGAAAATTTCCGTAACGAATATCAATATCGCGTTAAAGAAATTCCGCAACATGTGTTAAATGATGTCACCATCAGTTCGACCAAAATAAGACACGCTTTAGCGGAAGGCGCAATACAGACGGCACAAGCCGCGCTGGGGTATACATATTTTTTTGAAGGGACCGTTGTAGCTGGAAATCATTTAGGAAGAACGCTGGGATATCCGACGGCAAACATTAAGATAGACGATGAAAATAAATTAGTGCCGGGGAATGGGGTGTATGCTGTGGAAATTGCCATTCTACCAACAGGAAACCTTTTATCAAAAAGCCCGGAACAACAGAGATGGAAAGGTATGATGAATATTGGCATCAGGCCAACGGTAGGTGGTGTGGAAAGAGTAATTGAAATAAATATTTTCGATTTCGATGATGATATTTACCACAGAAAAGTAACTGTTTTTATCAAGGGTTTTCTTCGGCACGAGGTAAAATTCAATGGCCTTGAAGAGTTAAAAGATCAACTCTGCAAAGACAAACAGGATGCAGAAAAGGCTTTACATTCTTCCTAATTCCATGAACCCGTATTAATGATCTTGTATGTGAGCTCCTTCAGCAAAGAACCTACTCCCATATTGTTGCTGTTAATGCCTACACTTTTTAAATTATAATCATGCAGTAGCAATATTACCTGCTCCGCTTCAGAATAAGAGTAGTTCATCAATGTATCAATAGCCTGCTGCACGAGCGAAGGATTATTAAAAAATAAAGGCCTGAGTGCTCTTTCACTTTTATCACTCATCTGATAGATCACCATAATTTTACTGAAATAATTATAAAGAGATGGTAAGATCAATTGGACCGGCGCAGCCTTTGGATTGGCCTCGAAATATTGTATAATTTTTAATGTCTTAGGAAGGTCTTTTTTACTCAATGCATGTTGCAGCTCAAAAATATTGTACTCCTTACTCACTCCAATGTATCGTTCTATATGATCTTCCGTAATTTTTTTTTCGGCTCCGAGATTCATCGCTAACTTTTCCACTTCATTCGCAATACGATTGAGATCATTGCCCACATGATCCACCAATAATAACAGCGCCCGTGAATTTATTTCGAAACCTTTCGATTGCAGGTAGCCGTTAGTCCAGGCGGGCAATTGATTATCATATATTTTCTTTGATACAAAGACTTCGCCGTGCTTTTTGATACTTTTTGCCAACTTGCTTCTGCCATCAAGCGTTTTACCCTTATAAGAAACTACTAATATCGTAGAAGCGAGTGGCTTTTCCACATAACTTTCCAGGCGTTCTATATCCTTCATCTGCTGGGCTTCCTTCAACAATACGACTTGTTTGTCAGCAAACATGGGATACCTTCGGCAGGAATTGATCAGGTCGGCCCAATTAGCATCTTTACCATAGAAAATACTGAGATTAAATTCCGCATGTTCTTTGGTTAAAATATTTTTTTCGGCATATTCCATGACTTCGTCAATATAGAAATCTTCCTCACCCTCAAGCCAGTATATATTTTTAAACTGATTTTTTTTCCACTCGGAAAGTATTGATAAAGCGCTCATTACTATCAAAGGTAAAATAATATGGCTGTCATATATATATGGTAAAAAAAATATAAGGAAGAACACAAAAGTTGTTTGGCATGGTTTTGGAAATTTTATCCGGATAATCTACATTACAAAAAAAATCTTAAACATGAGCTACGAAAATTTTCCAAATAGTGATGTGCCGGAACAAAAGCCGGTTGTCGTCACAAATAATAATAATAGAAATATTCTTACTGCCATCCTGGTTATTATTTTACTGGGAACATGGGGATATATAATATGGGATAAAAATAAAAACAGGCAGGAAAAACAGGAACTCACTTCCCAAATTGAAGAAAGTGATTCATCTAAAAATGAATTGCAACGCGAACTAAATGATGCAGCCCTCAGGCTGGATATGCTAAAAACTTCGAATTCTAAGGCAGACAGCGTATTGCGTACTAAAGATAAGGACATCGAAAATCTGAAGTCCCGCGTGCAAACTATTTTGAATAATAAAAATGCTACCCAGGCGGAACTGGCTGAAGCACGCAGATTGATTTCGCAATTGAAAGGAAATATTGAAACTTACACTGCCGAAATCGAGTCGTTGAAAAATGAAAATATTCAGCTTGCTACTGAAAAAAGAACTATCAGTATAGATCGTGACCGTGTAAGAAAAAATTATGATTCAGCAACGAC
>JBDSPQ010000174.1:0-3429 GCA_039930305.1 Ginsengibacter sp.
GGCCCCGGCACTGCTGCATATACCCCATTCTTTAAATCAACATACATTTCAGCTGCCGCATCATTTAGTGCTTTATTTAAAGTTGGATCGTAGGGCCGGCACATATCAACGAACCGGTTCCCAAAAGACGGATCGTTCAATCCTCGTAAAGGATTTTCTGGTTGCAGGTTTATGTGGTCATTAATGATAATAAGGTCACCCTTTTTGTAGTCTTTGTTAATACCGCCGGCTGCATTACTTAAAAGTAAATGTTGTACTCCCAGTTTTTTCATCACTCTTACAGGAAAGGTTATTTGCTGCATCGAATAGCCTTCATAGTAATGAAACCTTCCCTGCATAATCACAACATTTTTATCGCCAACAGTGCCAAAAATCAAAGCACCTCTATGAAATTCAACTGTGGCAACAGGAAAATGAGGAATCTCACTGTAGGACACTTTTGCTTTTACGTTTATTTTGTCAACCAATGCACCAAGTCCTGTTCCCAGAACAATACCTATAGTGGGGGAACCTGTCTGAATTTTCTTGAGAAATGCTGAACATTCATCTATTTTATTTTGTATGTCGTTCATTGCTGTAGTTTGAAACCAAACGCCTGTTGAAAACGTATTTACCATTGCAATCTATGGTCAACCATTAATGGGCATTTACTTTTTATAAATAACTTCGGATTTTAGTTCTATATTTCAATTTTAACTTTATCTCCATGGAAAACCACTATTACAACTCAAAAGATCTAAATAAGTTTGGCAATATAAGTGAATATCAAAAGCCTCTCGCGGATAAATTTTTCAATTGGTATACGGAAGTCTTTAAAGAAGGTGAACTCTCGGCCCGGGAGAAATCGCTCATAGCCTTGGCGGTTGCTCATGCTGTGCAGTGTCCATACTGCATTGATGCTTACAGTAGTGATGCTTTCGAGAAAGGGTGGAGTGAAGGACAGATGATGGAAGCCGTACATGTGGCGGGCGCTATCAAGGGCGGGGCTGCATTGGTACACGGTGTTCAAATGATGAACAAAGTAAAGGAAATTGCAATGTAACTTCCCGGATATGGGCGAGGGAAAGAATGAAATTTTGGAATACATCTGAAACATTATGAAATCACTAAAAGCGCAGGGCAGTTTGCTGGCTGAAACAAATTACCAGGTAGAAATATTAGAGTCGGGAAATCATAATGAATTTAACCTGATACCTTTTCAACAAAAACTACAGGAAGCAAACTTGTTTCCATTGAAACCTGTACAAATTGATATTTTCCAGGTGAACGTTGGAAAAATGTGCAACCAGGTTTGTAAACATTGCCATGTAGATGCCGGGCCTGACCGAAAGGAAATTATGACTCGGGACACTATGGAGTTGTGCCTCGAAGCGCTTGCTAAAAATCCGTCTTTAAAAACCGTGGATCTCACAGGTGGTGCTCCTGAGCTTAATCCTGATTTCCGTTGGTTTGTTGAGCAAATCAAGCAACTCGACAAACATATCATTGTGAGGTGTAACCTTACCATTATACTGGCGAATAAAAGATTTCATGATCTTCCGGAATTTTTCAAACGACATCACATTGAAGTAGTTTCATCTCTGCCATTTTACAGTAAGGGGAGAACCGATCGTCAACGCGGTGACGGTGTTTTTGAAGATTCAATACTGGCTTTACAAATGCTGAATGCTGTTGGATATGGAAAGAAAGACAGCGGATTAATTTTAAACCTTGTTTATAATCCTGCCGGAGCATTCCTTCCACCATCGCAGGAAGCACTGGAGGTGGAATTCAAGGAGGCCCTATTGAAAGATTTTGGAGTCGTATTCAATAACTTATTTGCCATTACTAACCTTCCAATCAGCCGTTTTCTTGATTACCTCTTAACAAGCGGGAATTACGAAAATTATATGGATAAATTAATTGGCGCATACAACCCGGTTGCTGCTGAAAATGTTATGTGCCGGAATACTATCTCAGTCGGCTGGGACGGATATTTGTACGATTGCGATTTCAACCAAATGCTTGAGATGAAAGTGGATAGTTCATCGAAACACCTATCAAATATAAATTTTGCCGAGTTGCAGGAAAGGTCTATTGTTATAAATCAGCACTGTTATGGTTGTACGGCAGGGGCCGGCTCCAGTTGCGGCGGAGCAGTAGCTTAAACATTAAAATATTTGAAGCCAGCACTGATAATTTTTGTTCGCAATCCCATCATGGGGAAAGTAAAGACACGCCTGGCAGCAACGGTCGGTAAAGAGAAAGCGCTCGAAATTTATCATCTTCTGTTGCGACACACATTTGATATCACTTGCAACTTACCAGTATCCAGATATATATTTTACGAAGATTTTATTAATGAGGATGACATGTGGGTTAAGGAATTGTATTCCTCCGAATTGCAGCAAGGATTTGATCTTGGTGACAGGATGCATAATGCCTTTGAGAAAGTTTTCAGTAAAGGGCATACAAAGGTTATAATAGTTGGCAGTGACTGTTTTGAATTATCCGCTGATCACATTGCACAGGCTTTTGATGAATTGGATAAACATGATGCCGTGATCGGGCCGGCCGTTGACGGAGGCTATTATCTCCTGGGAATAAAAAAATTAGTTCCTGAAATTTTTTCAAATATTAAGTGGAGTACAAACTCTGTGTTCAGGAATACATTAGAACGGCTATCAATGCTTTCTTACAAATGTGCTGTACTGCAGGAATTAACTGATGTAGATGAGGCAAGTGATTTAGATAATAGAAAATTACAGGCCATATAAAATTTGAATGGACAGGTATTCATTTTACTTTATTAAGTCCCAGCAGACCGATCATCCACGAGGGTAGGGGCTTTTGATTCTTTCTTTTACGTAAGTCCACATGCCAGCTCCACTTTTTTACTATGGGAATTTTATGGGTTTCGACCAACTCAATCAAAGTACCGTCAGGGTCTTCTACGTAACAAAACCGACCCATTGCAGTATCCATGGAAAAAGAATTTTGGCTATCAACAGTGAAATTATAGCCTTTCGAAACAGACAATTCTTTCAGGGTATCCATATCCGTTACATCGAAGCAAAGATGTATAAACCCGCAATCTCCCCAATACCGGTTCTCAAAAATTTTTTTACTGCGATGCTGTATTCTTTGTACCAGTTCAATTTCCACCTCTCCCAGCAGGTTAGTGAAAGCGCCACATGGAGATTTCGCTTTTCTTAATAAGACACGTCTGAACTCCTGCTCAGATGACCGAGGAATATCCTCGAAATGGCCTGTAACATCATATACCACATCTTTTATGCCCAAAAAGTCCCCATAAAACTTCACCGACGCGTCCATATCTGCAACACCAATTACCCCGCCAATAACGCCACCAACGGATTTTCCATCAGTCTTAAACCATTCTTTTCCTTCTACAATATTGAAACTATTTTGATAAATATCCTCAATGCA
>JBDSPQ010000175.1:0-10647 GCA_039930305.1 Ginsengibacter sp.
CGATTACGCACCAACCGCAGATCGCCTCAAAGGCGGACACTCATTTTTTTGTTTACAAAGAAATAAAAGAAGACAGGATCGTAACGGCGATAAAAGAGCTAAACGCAGATGAACGGATTACGACCATAGCGATTATGTTAAGCGGCGAAAGGCCAACGGCCGCAGCATTTGAAAATGCAAGGGAAATGATAGGCAACTGAGCTGAATGACAAAGATTGAAATTTACATAAGAACAATATTTTTACAACTACGATTGAATCTTCAACTATAAACTACTCTAAAGATGTCATATAATTTATTGAAAGGAAAAAAGGGAATTATTTTTGGCGCCCTTGATGCAAAATCTATTGCCTGGAAAACTGCGCTCCGTTGCGCTGAAGAGGGTGCCTCTATCCTTTTAACCAATGCTCCCGTGGCTATGCGCATGGGTGTAATTAATAAGTTGGCTGAAAAGATTAATGCACCCGTAATACCATGCGATGTTAGTAGTAACGAGGACATGCTCAATCTTTTAACCAAAGCGAAAGAACATTTCGGCGGTGGGGTCGACTTTATTTTACACTCAATAGGTATGAGCCTTAATGTGCGAAAAGGAAAACATTATACCGAGATCGATTATGGCTTCAATCAAAAAACACTGGATATAAGTGCTATGAGCTTGCACCGGCTGCTTGCAACTGCCATGAAACTGGATGCTATAAATGATTGGGGCAGCGTAGTAGCCTTGACGTATATCGCGGCTCAACGGGTGTTCCCCGATTACAATGAAATGGCAGACGCCAAAGCACTTTTAGAAAGTGTGACCAGGAGTTTTGGATACCACTACGCTTTAAAAAAACATGTAAGGGTAAATACGGTATCTCAATCACCCACCCGGACTACCGCTGGAAGCGGCGTAAAAGGTTTTGATGGGTTTATCAACTATGCGGAAAAAATGAGTCCTCTTGGGAACGCCTCTGGTGAAGATTGTGCCAATTATTGTGTAACACTTTTTAGCGATCTCACGAAGTATGTGACGATGCAAAATCTCTTTCATGATGGCGGATTTTCCTTTACAGGCGTTACAGAGAGCGTTATTGATCAGATGGAAAAATAAGCCACGCAGGCTATTGCAACAATATTGGAAACTTTTATAATTAAATAAAAAATACCGTTCTGTCAGGAACGGTATTTAATAAATTATTTGCCAGTGAAACACAGTGCCAATTAATATTCATCCTCGTTAAAGAAGAAATCTTCCTGGCTGGGATAATCCGGCCAAATGTCTTCCAGGCCTTCATAAATCTCGCCTCCCTCGTCTTCAAGTTCCTGAAGATTCTCCACCACTTCTATAGGTGCCCCGCTTCTTATAGAGAAATCAATTAATTCATCTTTTGTAGCCGGCCAGGGGGCGTCTTCAAGGTGCGAGGCTAGTTCTAAAGTCCAAAACATATTTTAATTCCTTTTATTTCATTAAATTTTAAGCAGTACCAAATTTCCGCAAAAGTAAAAGTTATACCCGGATTACCAAATATTGTTTTTTACGTGATACAGCAGAGAATTATGCATTTGAAATTAAATGTAGGCGGCGACTCTGCACAGGATGAACGTGTAACGGAAAAGTTACTGCAATTTGTATGTTATTACCAATTTTTTCGGCAGCAGAATATCTCAATATCTAGGTGATTTAGACAACGCATGTGCAAGATTCTTTGAAAATTTACTGCCTGGTGGTATTATATTTTGCATCAGCCTCTACATCGGAAGCTCCCAGACTGAAAGCTGCAAATCCCGATAGAAAAATAAAAGGAGTGACGGTTAGGATAAAACGGTTGTGCCAATCGTCACAGGTAAGTAAGGTAGTGACCCAATACAAAAAAAATATCGTAATTATATAGACGAGCGACACATCTCTTTGCCGCATCTTTTTCCAAAAACCTATAAGAGATAATAGATAAAAAGGGTAAAAGAAAATTGCTAAAAAAATATTGTGCCAGACAGAGTAGTACGTTCTCATCATTCCAAAAAAAGCGAAGGTTTTCAATTTCGCAAGTCGAAAAAACTGATCATGATTGTAGGTAAGATAATAAAGAATTCCCTGTAAAGAATTTCCCTCTTTCATTTCAACAATTCCTGAATAATCGACCGTGTTCACACCACATATTATATTTTCTTTTCTAAAAGGAAGCATGAAGTCAAGAGACCCTCCTGCCCCCAACATTGCATTGATAATAAATAAAAACACGACAATGCAACTTCCCACTATCAGAACTTTCTGAAATGTGGTCAGCTGATGCAGAAAACGGAAAAAAAGGTAACAGGCAGTTGCCGCAAAAAAAAGTATACCCGTAGGCCTCGTTACGCATAATAAAAAAAGCAGCGAACCCATCCACAGTAACGTTCCCAACGAAAATTTTTCCTGCAGCAATAAATGGCTGCTATAGATAATGCTGAGGCTATAAAAAATAGATTCTGTAAAAAGATGAGAATTATACGTTTGATAAGGAATATTGAGAATAAAAAAAAGAGTGGCTAATGCGGCGAGAAGGTTATTATCCAGGAAACGCAATCCCATCTTATAAAACATCAAAACCGCATATAGACTTAGCACGAGCTGTATTCCTATTATAACGGGGAACCCTAAGTGTAATTTGATAACTGCCGCAATCAAAAAGATTTGTGTAGAATATAGATAGTAATTATTACTAGCCAGCTTTCCGTGGTTTAGAAAGTATCTTGCCTGCGTTATATATTTTTCAGCCTCGAGGCCTGTCACTATTCCATTTTGCCAAAGCAACAATACCTGCAGTACGATCCAAACAATCGATAGAAAAATCAGGTGCCTGCCATTAGGATAAATTTTTGACGGGTGAAACTTCATAATAATCCCCTGGAGATATTTAATTTGTGTTCGAAATTAAATGTAATTAAAGGGCAATGTATTTTATTAATAGATAAACAATCGATTAGTGCTGATAACGGGCATTTTTAAATTATAAAGTTCGCGAACGATACTTCTGCGAAAAGCAAAAAAGCCGGTGAAATTATATTGAATAACTTAGCGTGAATGAAAACTGTACAATACGATATTATAATAATTGGTGCCGGGCCAATTGGTCTGGCCTGCGGAATAGAAGCGAAAAATGCAGGATTGAACTATCTAATTCTTGAGAAAGGCACCCTGGTAAGTTCACTTTTCAATTACCCGGTAAATATGACCTTTTTTAGCACCAGTGAAAGGTTGGAAATCGGCGGTGTCCCTTTTGTAAGCAATAGCGTAAAACCGACCCGAAATGAGGCACTGGAATATTATCGCCGTGTAACTATTGCTTTTAAACTGAACGTTCATTTGTTTGAAGAGGTGGGGGAAGTTTACAGATCTGCTGATTTGTTCGACGTGCAAACGACCAAAGGAAAATACAAAACCAGTCATATTGCCATTGCCACCGGCTTTTACGACATTCCTTATTTATTGAACGTAAAAGGCGAAAATCTCGATAAAGTGAAACATTATTATGATGATCCTCATTTTTATGCGTTTCAAAAGGTGCTCGTAGTAGGAGCAGCTAATTCTGCGGTAGACGCCGCCCTGGAAACCTGGCGTAAAGGAGCCGAGGTGACGATGGTTGTACGGGGAGAAAAGATAAATGACCGGGTAAAATATTGGGTCAAGCCGGATATAGAAAACCGCATTGCTGAAAATTCCATTAAAGCTTTCTTCAATTCCAGTTTGGAGGAAATAAGAACTGACGCGGTGGATATAAATACACCCGGGGGCATGGTGACGATACCTAATGATTGGGTGATTGCAATGACCGGATATCAGCCTAACCTCGCATTTTTGAAGAAGCTCGGAATTAACCTGTCTGCCGACGAAGTCTGCAAACCAACATACAGCGAAGAAAATTTTGAAACTAACGTGCCAGGCATCTACCTGGCAGGTGTCATTTGCGGCGGTATGAATACGCATCGCTTATTTATCGAAAACTCCAGAGTACATGCCGAAAGAATTATCGAAAATATAGTTAAGAGAAAAAAGGTCTCTGAGAAACTATTTTACATGTCCTGATAACAAGTTAAGATGAGCCGTTTTGATGTGTCCGGTTTAAAATTTTTTGGTATTTTTTTTCATTGGTTACAAACGTGAAATGGGTCGAAAAGAACCCAATAGCAATTGACAAAAGAAGAATTATGTAAATAAAACTTCTTCCACCAGTTTCCCATGCCTCGGTAAATAGTTTTGTGAGAAAAAAAATGACTAGAAAAGATACTACCGTCCAGGCAATTGAAAACTGTACATAATACTTCCATTTGGGGCCACTTTTTTGCTCCAGCCAATGATTAATAAATCGTTTTTCTTGCTTGGTCATCATGATAAAGCGGGCATTTCAAATTCACCTTTCATATAAAAAACGCAGTTACCCGACATCGTAACACGGTCTCCATTTTGTTCACAATAAAGATCACCGCCTCTTTCAGAAAGCTGACGTGCTGACATTTGCGTTTTATTCAGCCTTTTACTCCAAAAAGGAATTAGTTGGGAATGAGCCGAGCCTGTTACAGGATCTTCGTCCACTCCCGCTGAGGGCGCAAAAAACCTTGAGACAAAATCGACCTCATTCCCAGGAGCAGTAATGATTATTTTATAGCCTGTTTGACCTATTAATGAAAAATCAGGCAAACAACTTTTTACCGCATCTTCATCAGGGAGTAATACTAACAGATCTCTGTTCATAAACAGGCCGGTAATATTCGCGCCTCCGAGTGCTTCCTTTAGTTTAAGAGGAGGATCATTGAAGACCTCCGGTTCCCAGGAGGGAAAATCCATAGCAATCAGGCCATTATTTTTTGTGATTCCCAGAAGACCGCTCATGGAGCTGAAGGTAATAGTTGGCTTTTCAAAATTTAATATATTTAACAGCACGTAAGCTGCAGCTAAGGTTGCATGTCCGCAAAGATTGATCTCAACCTTTGGAGTAAACCACCTTATTTCAAAATCAGCCTCGGGATATCCTGCCGGCACAAAAAATACTGTTTCACTCAGGTTATTCTCTCCCGCAATCTTTTGCATCAGTTCATCATCCAGCCACGTCTGCAGCGGAATTACGGCGGCTGGGTTTCCCTGAAATAGTTTATCAGTAAAAGCATCAATTTGGTAGAGGATCATCTGTAAAAAATTAGTATCTGATTTGTAATTCTGTCTATTCTTCCATCATCTCCTGTGCCACGGTTTTTATATCCTCCACGTTGGGCTTGCTAAAATAATCTCCGTCGCTTCCATAAGCAGGCCGGTGTGCTTTGGCAGTAATAGTTCTTGGCGCAACGTCCAGCCATCTATAGCCGCGTTGTTCCTCCATTACCTTATTGAACATAAAAGCTGCAGCGCCCCCGGGTACGTCTTCATCGATAAAAACAATCCTATTTGTTTTTTTGAGCGATTCCAAAATGAGGTGATTAACATCGAAAGGTAAGATGGTCTGCACATCTATCACTTCGCAGCTAATCCCAAGTTCTTCCAGCTCCATCGCTGCTTCCAGCACAATGCGCAACGTTGCACCATACGATACCATTGAAATATCTTTTCCTTCCTTTACAATATCGGGTACCCCCAGCGGTACAGTAAAGGCGGTAAGATTAGAAGGCAGGTCTTCCTTAAGCCGGTAACCGTTAAGGCATTCAATCATTAAAGCAGGGTCATTGCTTTGAAGAAGCGTATTGTACATCCCAACTGCCTGAACCATATTCCTTGGAACCAAAACATACATTCCTCTTAATGCATTTATAATCATTCCTAACGGAGAGCCGCTATGCCATATTCCTTCCAGCCGGTGACCGCGTGTACGAACTATGAGCGGAACGCTTTGCTGGCCAACTGTACGGTAATGCGTAGTGCATACATCGTCGCTAAGTGGCTGCAAGGCATATAGTAAATAATCCAGATACTGAATTTCAGCTATAGGTTTGAGCCCGCGGAGTGCCAACCCAACTCCGAGACCTATAATGGACAACTCCCGAATGCCGGTATCAAAAATTCTGCCTTCTCCATATTTATCCTGAAGTCCGCTAAATCCCTGGTTTACGTCTCCTATGTGACCGAGATCCTCCCCAAAGGCAACTATTTTGTCATTAACAGAGAAAAGCTCATCAAAATACCTGTTTAAAACTTCAAAGCCGTTTAGCTTTTCTGGTTCTACACTGAACTCCGGTAGTACACGGGGAATTTTTAATGCCGACTTGGGGCCTTCATTATAAAGATGGGTGTCATAAATATTAGCATACGTAATCTTCAGAGAATTGTAATAACCTTTGAGACCAGCCTCCGCCTGAGAGTTTTTTGAGGCTTCAAGCGCTTCGCCCAGCGATCTCATGATATCCCGCCGCATTGGCTCACTGATAGACTTAAGTGTATTACTGATCTGCACGAGGTCAGGAATTTGCACTTCAGTGCCAACTTTGTGAAGCATGGCAGCAACTTCCGTCACTTCATTCCTAATAGGAGTAATAAATTTTTCCCAGGCCTTTTTTCGACCTTGTTTCACAAAATCCTTGGCTGCATATTCAATAGTATCAAGTTCGGTATCTTCCGCCAGGGCATTAGATATCAACCATTCCCGCATTTGCTTTTTACAATCCCAATTTTTTTCCCATGCAAGCCTTTCAGGAGTCTTATACCGCTCATGGCTTCCAGAAGTAGAATGGCCTTGTGGCTGCGTGATTTCTTCGATATGAAATAGTGCTGGTGTATGAGTTTCTCTCACATTTTTCAGTGCGCCTTCTATCACTTCACACATTCCTGCATAATCCCAGCCTTTCAATTTATAAATGTTTATACCATTGGTATTTTCTTCTTTTTGCAAACCTGCCATGGCCTCGGATATAGAGGATTTGGTGGTCTGAATTTCTTTTGGCACAGATATCCCGTACCCATCGTCCCACACAAAAACGGCCAGGGGAACCTGGTGCACACCAGCCGCATTCATAGTTTCCCAGAAGTGGCCTTCGGATGTAGAAGCGTCGCCAATGGTGCAAAAACAAACCTCATCGCCGTGACTGCTCAACGTCGACATTTTGCTAAATTCATCGACCCGGCGGAAAAGTTTTGAGGCCAGCGCTAAGCCAAGCGCCCGTGGCATTTGTCCGGCAGTAGGGGCCATATCCGCTGTCACATTCATCTTTTGAGCAAGCGGAAGCCACTCCCCATTATCATCTACAAAACGGCTTGCAAAATGTGAATTCATTTGCCTGCCGGCACTAAATGGATCGTGGTTTATATCTGTATCGGCGTATAGTTGCGAAAAAAACTGCTCAATAGTTGAGAGCCCCGTGGCGAACATAAAGGTCTGATCGCGATAGTAACCGGCTCTAAAATCCCCGGGCTTGAAGAACTTTGCCATAGCCACCTGGGCTACTTCCTTGCCACCCCCAAAGATGCCAAACTTTGCTTTGCCGGTGAGGACTTCCTTCCTTCCCAACAAACTTGCCTCCCGGCTTTCACAAACCACCTGGTAATCCTTCAAAACTTCATTCCTGAAATTTTCAAAAGACAGTTTTTGCGAAAGCAATGCATCTGTTTCAAGGGATATCTCCATGCGGCAAAAATATTAATAATGACTGATTGTTAAAAATGTAATAAGCTTCCCACAATTTGCAACTCTTTGCTCCGTTTTATTATCTTTGGTGTCACTATTTTTAAATATGAAAATCTTTTTTACTTTAATAACTGCACTAGCTTTTTGTGTTACTGCGTTTGCACAAACAAGCATAGAAGCCAATAACAATCTGAAAACTTCAGCTACTTCTCAACCAACAGAGCAGAGTGAACCAGCTGCCGAGATCCTGGAATTTAATGAATCTGAATTTGACTTTGGTAAAATTCCGCAAGGGAAATCGGTTACCCATGTTTTTGATTTTAAAAACAATGGGACCACCGCTTTTTCACTTGATAATGTTCAGGCAAGCTGTGGCTGCACAACTCCTGAATGGGATAAAAACATAATCCAGCCAGGAGCTACTTCAAAAATTACGGTCGGCTACAATGCTCAAAACGAAGGCAGCTTTGCAAAACCCGTAACTATTACGTACAATGGGACTCAAAGCAAGCAAATCATTATAAAAGGCGAGGTCTGGACTACTCCGGTAAATTCTGCTCCTGAAAATACGAAAATAAACGATCTTAAATAACTCAATTAATTCTCACTTATAAAAAAATAACATGAAAACAGTATTATTTGCATTTCTTGCTTTTACAACTACAACATTATTTGCGCAAAAGAAGGCTGATGATGTTGCTAAATTGAACGTTGAAACTTATGATCTCGGTAAGGTGCAGCAAGGCTCACCTGCAACAGCAACTTTTGTTGTTACCAATGTCAGTACTGAGCCGCTATTGATCGAAAATGCAAATCCAACTTGTGGTTGTACTATTTCGGATTACACAAAAACTGAAATAGCTCCAGGAAAGACAGGCTATATTAAGGCTACCTATAATGCGGCCAACCTGGGTCAGTTTGATAAAACTTTGACAGTAAAATTTGCGGGCGCTGACGACATTAAATCTATTAAACTTAAAGGTGAGGTATTGGATAAAGCTTCATATGATAAGGAAATGGCCGCGAAGAATACAAAAATGAAGGAGAAGAAGGCAACTACGGCTGCAAAGTCTTAAATGATATTTTAAAATCTCAATTATTCACCCTGCTTCTGCAGGGTTTTTTATTGCATGCCTTTTCTTTTCAAATAGTTTCAGTATAAAATGCAATCTAAAACAGATTGGCACCCCTTGTCAGATGTTTTTTATTTCAGCAATGACATCCTGCAACACTTTTTTTGCATCGCCAAACAGCATCGAAGTTTTTGGTTGAAAGAACAATTCATTTTCTATGCCTGCATAGCCGGGCTTCATACTGCGCTTGTTTACTATAATTGTTTTCGCTAATTCCACTTCCAATACAGGCATTCCGTATATCGGTGAAGATGGATCGTTCTTGGCAGCCGGATTTACCACATCATTTGCCCCTAATACTAATACAATGTCTGTGTTTTTAAATGCATCATTTGCATCCTGCATTTCTAATAAATGCTCATAATTAACGTCAGCTTCAGCAAGCAGTACATTCATATGGCCAGGCATACGACCAGCAACGGGGTGAATAGCATATACAACTTCAACACCTTTTTCGTTAAGCAGCATTTCTAACTCGTGGCAGGTGTGTTGCGCCTGCGCCACAGCAAGGCCATAACCAGGTACTATTATTATTTTTTTTGCATATGCCATTACCATGGCAGTATCGCTCAAAGAAATCTCTTTATAAGTTCCTCCTTCTTTCCGCTCACTTGCGGCTTGGGGACTTCCGCCAAATGACCCGATCAAAACATTTTTTAGACTCCTGTTCATGGCCCGGCACATTAGTATGGTAAGAAGAGTTCCTGCCGCACCAACCAAAATCCCACCCGTCAACATTGCCTTGTTATCATACAAAAATCCGCCACAGGCTGCTGCAACTCCTGTGAAGGAATTAAGCAATGATATAACAACAGGCATATCCGCGCCACCAATTGGCAGCACAAAGAAAATGCCGTATAAGAGCGCCAGAACGAAGACAAGGTAAAAAAGAAAATAATTAAAGGAATTGAGATTGAACAAAAGATAGCCGCTAAGGACAAGCGCCACCAATAAAAGAACGATGTTTATGATGTGTTGGCCGGGGAAAGCGAAGTCCTTGATTTTGCCATTAAGTTTGCCCCAGGCTATCATGCTGCCCGCAAAAGACACAGAGCCAATTATAAGACCTAAAAAGATAATCAGTAAAGTACCCCGCCAGTTTGCATATTCACCGGATATTCCCGCCAACGTTACGGCAGATAAATGCCGGAATTCAATTATAGAAATTATAGCGGCACAAGCGCCACCCATTCCATTAAAAAAACTGACCAGTTCCGGCATCGCGGTCATTTTCACTTTCCTTGCCGTGATAGTTCCGATGATAGATCCAATAATCAGCCCGCCAAATATCCATTCATAGTTGCTTAGTTTTTCACCATCGTGTTCATACAAAAAGATAGTGGCTGCAATAGCAATCGCCATTCCGGCTGCAGCTATGAGATTTCCCTTTCTTGCCGTGCCAGGCGAAGACAACATTTTCAATCCCAGAATGAATGTAACAGATGCTAGAAGATAGCAAATAGTAAGTATGCTAATGCTCATTAATACGATTGTTCTTTATTTCCATGATTGTCCTTTATTTCCTGATTTGACACAAATGCCTGGCGAATTATATTTTGTCCGTTCCAATTGTTCAGGCCGAATTCAACTTAGTGTTCCGTTACTTTTTTTTCCTGAACATTTCGAGCATCCTGTCGGTTACCACAAAACCACCGACTACATTCAGCGTGCCTAATATCACCGAAAGAAAGCCCAGAATCAAAGCAATATAATTATCACTTTCAGCCTTCCCCATCACGATGATGGCTCCAATGATCACTACTCCATGAATGGCGTTGGCTCCGCTCATTAGAGGTGTATGCAACACACTCGGTACCCGACCAATAATTTCTATGCCGAGAAAAATCATCAGGATAACGATATAAATCAAGTCGACATTATCCCTGATAAATTGAAAAACTGATTGCATAAAAGTTTCATTTTTATTATTTGTTATTGAGTGCTTT
>JBDSPQ010000176.1:0-4092 GCA_039930305.1 Ginsengibacter sp.
TCTGTGTAACCTGCAACTCATTCAGAGTAGCATCCACTTGCTTTTTGGCCACTTCCAGCCTGCTAAAATCCTCGTAGCGGGCGTAAGCAGTAGAAAATGCTCCCGCAATTGACTGGATCAGGGTTATCTCTTCATCGCCCAACCGGATGGTATTGCCTACGTACAACATGCCTTGCAGGAAAGGAAGAAAATGCAAATAGAAGCCGCCATCGGGAATTGTTTTAAGGTACTGTTCGGCTGTAATAAGTGCCTCCTGCTGCACGAGTATATGAGCAAAAGACGTGAACTCCGACTCATCCCAGTGGTCTATATATTTCTCATTTTTGTGCCAGTGACTTAATACAAGGGAAATCTTTCCCGGCGTATCATAGGGTAAGTGAAACGCGGCAATTGCTTTTCCATCCGGGGTCGAGAGAAAGGTGTGTATGAGCCTTTGCGACTCATCCATAATAAACACACCGCAACGGATAAACGGAATACCAAGTATTATAAGCTCATTCCATATTAATGGAGTGATCCTTTCCAGGTCATTTACCGTACGCATAGAAGCGATCTCTGCACGAACACGATCAAGAGCTGCTTGTTTGATTGCCGCTCTTGCATTGGATTCTGATTTTTGTAGTTCGATATAGCGCCGGAATGTAAGATCAATTATCGTTGCAAATCGTTTTAAAATTTTTATCTCAGTGTCATTATATGGAGCATCGGACCATGCATACAAACACCCAACAGAAAAAGGAAGAAAAGTTCCAAATTGATTTTGTTCACTCTCCCAATAAGGAGAAGGAACTTGTAATCCTGACAAAAGCGACTCATAATAAGATTTGAGTTGGTGCCCACTGAGTTCAGGATAATACTCTTCATTTTTTTCCCAGGTGTCGTAAATCTTTTGTAAAACGGGATGTCCTGATAATTCCACCCATCCAACTAATGAAAGACTGTCTCCATTAGCAGATGAAGTAGCAGAATATAATTGTCCTCTGCGGGATTGTTGGGTGAAGAGTCCGACTCCGCATCGTAATGGATTAATGCCGAGCTTTCTCAATTCAGTAAATACAAGGCTTGCGGTAACGGAGATGTCATTACTATTATGCATTGCCATGGCCCTTCCACGAACTTTTTCCAGTGCTGCTTCAATGGTTGCTTCTTTTGCCTGTGCTTCGGCTTTCTTCAGATCCTGGTAACGGCGGAAAGTAAGGGAGAAGCCTGTTGCAAATCGTTTCATGATAGCTTTTTCCGCCTCATTATGCTCTGACAATGAATACGTCCAGACAGATCCTTGCTGAAAATAATAGGCTTGAAAAAAATTATCCGGGAAATCAATGATCCGTTGAGGTAAATATTTACTATGATTATTGATATTATTGAAGTACTTTTCTTTCTCTTGTCCTGCGATGTAAGCGGTGAAAAGTTCTTGTTTGTTTTGCCAGCTTTCAAACCAGCGTTGCCAAATGGGATGTTCGTCCATACCAAAAAAACCGAATCCACTCATTGTATTGCCACCAGCCAGATTTGTTACTCCAAATACGTCAAATGTTCTTTCAGGATGAATATTTGCTATACCACATCGAAGATTATCGATCCCAAGCTTCTTCAGTTCGTTAAACATGGTTTCTGTTGCTGAAGTCACATCCTCGCTATTGTGCATAGCCATTGTTCTTGCACGAACTCTTTCCAATGCAGCCTCGATAGTTGCTTCTCTTGCCTGCGCTTCAGCTTTCTTCAGATCCTGGTACCGGCGGAAGGTCAGGGAGAAAACAGAAGTGAATTTTTTCATCACCTGTTTATGTTCCTCCGAATGAGGCTGCAGGGAGAAAGTCCAGATAGCGCCTTCACCAAAAATATATCCCTGGAAATGCATGTCTGGAAAGTCCTGAATAGCCTGGGACAAATAGTTGGGTGTCGTGTTTAATATGTTGACGTAATCCTCTTTTTCTTTACCCGCCAGAAAATAATAAATAAATTCTTTTTTATTTTTCCATTGTTTATTAATAAGCCGCCATAACGGATGGACATTCATATCCAATATGCCAGCCCCCTTTACTATTTTTCCGTCGGCTACGTTACTTACCGACCAAACTTCCATGGTTTGATTGCCGCGAATATTGGCTATGCCACAACGCAAATTTTCTATACCCAGCTTTTCCAGTTCGGTAAACATGACAGCTATGGCTGCGCTAACATCATCGCTGCTGTGCATGGCCATTGTTCTTGCACGAACTCTTTCCAGGGATGCTTCAATGGTGGCTTCTCTTGCCTGTGCTTCAGCTTTTTGGAGATCAAGGAAACGCCTATAGGTTTGTTGGAATACTTTTCCAAAACGCATGAGTATATTATTCTCTTCATCTGTATAAGGAATACCCGAAAAATTCTCAATGTACAGTGCAACATGCTCCAACAATACATTTGAAGCGGCAAGGCCGGGACAGCTTAAATAAAAATCTTTTGATGCTTCCGGTAACCCTGGAATATAGGATAAAAGCTCATTGTAAAATTTGTTCTTTTCTTCAAAATTTAGATAAGTGGCAAAGAAAGTTTCGCCTTTTTCTTTTGCTTCGTTAAATTGATTTGCCCAGACAGATTCAAAATATGGATGTGTTATTTTAGAAGGAATGTCCTGCTCATCAGCGATCCAAAAATGCCAATCACCTCCCGGTGTATAATCAACAACAAAACCTGCGTGGTCAAGATTAATATGTAAGAAAGTGAGTTGCTGGTAAACAATTTTTATTACTTCTTTAAGCTCTTCGCTTTTTTGCATGCCCATGGAACGGCTGCGCACTCTTTCCAGTGCAGTTTCAATCTGTGCTTCCCTGGCCTGTGCTTCTGCTTTTTGCAGATCAAGAAAGCGGATATAAGCTTGCTCAAATACCCTGGCTACACGCTTTAAAATTTCAAAGTCAGCCTCGGAAAACTGTTGCCGGGTCCAACTGTTTACACCAAGCAGAGAATTTTTTTCTGCGATAAAATTAGCTGTATAGCTGTCTGCCTGAAGTATAAATTCTCTTGCAGGTTCAGGTACTGCTATAAAGTCATTGTGCTTAAGCACATAATCGAAGTACCTGTTTTTTTCTTGGAAGGAGTAAAACTTATTTTGAATATGTGCACCCGTTTCTTTGGCATGCCATACATCCAATATAATAGGATTATTCTCAAATGTCTTTTCATCATAAGGGAGATTTACACGAGTTGGTTCACCAAGCGGGGAAGCCACCCATATAACAGCGTCTTTTGAACCTTCAGTAAACAAATGAAAGGCAGCGCCGCCATCAAACACCAAATCCAATTCTTTTAATTTTTTAAACAAAATAGCCACTACATCTTTTAGTTCGTCAGACTTATGCATAGCTAATGAACGGCTGCGAATCTTTTCCAGCGCCGCTTCAATTGTTGCTTCCCTGGCTTGGGCCTCTGCTTTTTGCACATCAAGAAAACGAGTAAAGGTTTGTTCAAAAACCTTTGCGAAGCGTATAAATACCGGGTGTTCAGTTGGACGGTGGTCCGGGGTGACTAAAACAATAAATCCATATTTAAAGTATACAATATGAAATACATATTCCGGCATGGGATCCTCATATGTAGCAGGATCGGGGAGAAGAGTCGAAATATACTCCAAATGTTCTTTTAGTTTTTCTCCCCTTACTTCTTCAACATAGAGGGTTTCTCCCTTCTTCCACCCCTCGTATATCTTCGCTGAAAGCCGATCGTGAGTATGGTTGTAGGATACCTTCGGCATCTCCCCTGTAAACGGATCCCACATCCAGGCTTGTGATTCAGGTTTATCAGAATTACAAATATGAATTCCTGTTCCTGATAAAGGGATGTCTAAAGATTCCAGCTGTCTAAGAATTAGCATGTTGGTTTCGTCCAGCTCATCGCTTCTTTGCATGGCCATTGTTCTGCTTCTTACTCTTTCCAATGCCGCTTCTATCTGTGCTTCCCTTGCCTGTGCTTCTGCTTTTTGAAGATCGAGAAAACGGGTATAGGTTTGTTCAAAAACTTTTGCGAAGCGCCTGCTTAAATCTTTGAGATCAGTATTGGGTTCTTTGGTAATAAGCAGCAGGTAACCCTGTTTAAAAAAACCAACGTAAT
>JBDSPQ010000177.1:0-3602 GCA_039930305.1 Ginsengibacter sp.
GGCTCATATAAAGTGTCGACCTTTCAGATGCTATTTTTCTGCTAAAAAATAAAGCCAGCAAAATTATTATTTGGTATGCAAACATTTCAATAGCCAGAGGCAGATATAATAAACTAAACTTTTCAAACACATATGGTCGCATCAAACTGTGATTAATAGCTTGCGGTGCATTTAAAAGAAAACTTTTAAAAGAGGGGTAAAGCGTGTTAATTTCCATTGAAGACTCCCCTAACTTGCCCAATTCTATAAACTCAGCCTGCTTGGTGGATACATGCTGAGCCAAGTTTATAAATCCGGGAATCAAAGAGGTTGCAAAAAAAATAACCGATGAAAGGCCCAATGTCATCAGGTAGGAAAACAATGGATATTTAAAAGATCGGGTCGAAAAAAACCAGGCAATTAATATTGGCACGAGAGTAATAAATACAAAATTTCTCAATAGTAAAATAAGGGACAATGAAGCAAAAACAAGAAAGAGGGATTTTAAGTGAAATTGCCTTTGTACAATAACAAAATAAAGATTGTAAAAAAGTATGCAAAGGGATAAGAAAATCAACCCATCCCGGTGGATTCCACTGGTGAAATAGATCACCGAAGGAAGTAAAAAGACACAACAGGTAACCAGCCTCGGGCGCAAAGGAAAAATCCTGACAAAAAACTTATATAAATAAGCAGAGCCAGCAAACACCAGGAAGTTAAAGAAAAGCGTATTGATAAAAAAGTTCTTTCCGCTAAATATGTTGAAGATAGAGAGAATCTTGGCTATAACATTTGTCCTGGTATCATTCCAGAAAGAGTGAGAACTTTCCATAAACCCGGAATAATCCTCGTAGTTGGAGCGAAAGATATTCGTAAAATATTCTTTTGGATCATGAACCAGCAGGTTAAACTCAATGACTCCCTGTTCGTGAAATGCTCTCGTGTCGGAAAATGGATAATGGTAGAGGTTGATATAACTGTTTAAAAAACTGCAAACAATTCTGACAAGAAAAAAGACTATTAACAGCTTGCCGTCCAAGCCAGTGGAGGTAAAAATTTTGACTCGGTGTATTAGAAAGCAGAAAAGTAAAAAATAGAAAATATAAAGAAGATAACCCATGTATACAATTGATTGTGGGAAGTTAGTTAAAATAATTACACAGCTTTTTGCACATAGACAGCAGGAGATTGTAAGTTTGCGCCACACAATTTTATGGAAATAACATATTCTACTGCTGAAAAACTTGGTCTGAAAAAAGAGGAATTCGAGAAAATTATTCAGATTCTTGGACGTACACCAAATTTTACAGAACTAAGCGCTTATTCCGTAATGTGGAGCGAGCACTGCAGTTATAAAAATTCTATTAAATGGCTGAAGACCCTGCCACGTGAAGGGTCAAAACTACTGGTAAAGGCAGGGGAAGAAAATGCAGGACTAATGGATATTGGGGACGGCCTGGCGGTAGTATTTAAAATTGAAAGTCATAATCATCCTTCTGCTATCGAACCTTTCCAGGGTGCCGCTACAGGAGTAGGTGGCATTCACAGAGATATTTTTACGATGGGTGCCAGGCCCATCGCTACATAAAATTCTTTGCGCTTTGGCAACCTTGATAAATCAAAAACCCAGCACTTACTAAGTGGCGTAGTACACGGTATTGCGCATTATGGCAACTGTTTCGGTGTGCCAACCGTGGGCGGCGAAATTTATTTTGAAGATTGTTATCATACCAATCCGCTTGTAAATGCCATGAGTGCCGGTGTGGTATCGATAGGGAAAACAGTAAGTGCCACAGCATCAGGTGATGGAAACCCGGTGTTTATTGCGGGAAGCGCCACTGGCAAAGATGGCATGGGGGGCGCGGCTTTTGCGTCTGCTGACATTACGGACAACAGTGTGGAAGATCTGCCTGCTGTACAGGTCGGCGATCCGTTCCAGGAAAAGAAATTATTGGAAGCGTGCCTTGAAGTTCTAAATACTGAAGCGGTTGTGGGTATGCAGGACATGGGCGCAGCCGGCATCATTTGCTCTACTGCCGAAACTAGTGCCAAAGGGGGTGTGGGTATGAGGATACAATTGGATCAGGTACCGACACGACAGGCAAATATGAAATCGTGGGAACTTTTGCTGAGCGAGAGCCAGGAAAGAATGCTGATAATAGTAAAAAAAGGCCTCGAAAAAGAAGTGGTCGACATTTTCCATAAATGGGATCTTCCGTGCTCACAGATTGGAGAAGTGGTGACAGGTGGCAACCTGCAATTCTATATGGATGGTGTGCTGGAAGCGGAGATTCCGGCGGAAAGCCTGGTGCTCGGCGGCGGTGCTCCTGTGTATAGCCGGGATACGAAGAAACCCGGCTATCTTGAAAAAATAGCTACTTTCGATATTGACCAGATCGTGCTGCCTGAAGATTTTAGGTCTGTCGCTGAAGAAATTATTCAATTACCGAATATCGCATCGAAATCCTGGATTTACCATCAATATGATAGTATGGTAGGGACTGCAAATCTTTCCACTAATGCCCCATCAGACGCTGCTATAATAGGTATAAAAGGCACCCGAAAGGCCCTGGCACTAACAACAGATTGTAATAGCCGGTATGTGTATGCCGATCCGTTCAAAGGTTGTATGATAGCAGTAAGTGAAGCAGCAAGGAATATAGTATGTAGTGGAGGCCAACCATTGGGAATCACCAATTGTCTCAACTTCGGTAATCCATATGATCCTGAAGTGTATTATCAATTTGTAGAGAGCATCAGAGGTATGAGCGAAGCCTGTGAGAAATTCGATACTCCGGTTACAGGTGGTAATGTAAGTTTTTACAACCAGTCGCCTTCCGGCCCCGTTTATCCTACACCCGTAATAGGTATGGTAGGTGTTCTGGAAGATATCAGTGATAAAATGACGCTTGATTTTAAAGATGCCGGGGATGTGATCTATTTATTGGGCGAAAATAAAAATGATCTTGGGTGCTCAGAGTATCTGCACAAGATCTGCGGGGTAGAATTTTCGCCGGCCCCTTATTTCAATCTTGATGAGGAATATAAATTGCACCAGGCAGTTCTTGAATTAATCGGTGAAAGGACAATCGAATCGGCACATGATGTGAGTGAGGGCGGTACTTTTGTAGCGCTTATTGAAAGTTGCTTGAACAAAAATCTCGGTTTTGATATAGGCACAACGCAGCCTGAAGTCAGGAAGGATGCCTTTCTTTTCGGCGAAGCACAAGGCAGGGTAATTGTTTCTGTAAAAAAAGACAAAGTGAAGATTTTTGAATCTTCCATACATATTCCATTTTTTAAACTGGGAATAGTAACTACCGGAGAGATTCTGGTTGATGGCGAAGATTGGGCAAATATTAATTTATGGATGGAAAGCTACACTACCGCAATTGGAAAATTTTTTAATATTTACTTACCGGAATAATGGATAAGTCGTCAATGATAGTTGTAACGGGTGCAGCAGGCTTTATCGCGAGCTGTCTCGTGAGTTTTTTAAATCAAAAAGGATTCGAAAACCTGGTGTTGGTTGATGACTTTTCCTCCCCAGCAAAAGAGACAAATCTTGAAGGAAAAAAATTTCACGTTAAAATCGAACGGGAAGTTTTTTTTCAAGAACTACT
>JBDSPQ010000178.1:0-2857 GCA_039930305.1 Ginsengibacter sp.
ACATCTTCGCGGCATAGCGCCAGCTTTCCGCTGTTATCGAAAAGCCCGCAGCCATGCAGGCCCCCGGTAAAGTCAAATACATCTTGCCTGCTCCTTAAAGTGGCCGGTAAAGAATAAATAATTTCAGAAGGAAATGTCAGCGAATCATCACGTGTTTCCGGCAGGAGGCAAACTGTCTTTACTGCTTCAATAGAAGATTTACCACAAACGCCGCAACTGGAAGTTGTGTAAAAATTCCTTTCCAGTTTGCCCAATTCCACACTTGCATTATCTTTTAATTCCACTTTAACCACATTTTTATCTAGGCTATTGCAGTGTTTTATTGATAGTATTTCTTCTGCATTTTTTATAATTCCTTCAGTAAATAGAAAGCCTGCTGCTAATTCAAAATCACTGCCCGGTGTACGCATCGTTACTGAAATACTTTTTTGTACTTTTTCGTCTTCATGAGTATAAACAATTCGAATCTCAAGCGGTTCTTCAGTTGCGAGCATATCCTCTTCCTGGCTTGTGTTGTTATTATTTACCCTAATTATCATGGCCGGCAAAGAGGAAGAGCTTTTCATTTTATTATTATTTTTCAAGATTATTCCGAAGACAGGAGCTTGTGTAAAATTAAAGCTTGTGGTACCATTTTAATGCCGGAAGTTTACCAAATGCCGATAATTTATTCTGCATGAATTTTTTAGATAAACACAATTAATCCGAATAGGTTTTATATTTCAGGAATGAATTTTTTCAATAACTCCGTTAGAAATATACTCCCAGACCTTTGTCGCAGTAATATCTTTTTTGAATCATAAAATATTTGTCCTCCCCTAAAATTTTTTCCGTTATTTTAAGCGCCGGTATGTCAATTATAGCATGCCGGCACAAGATTGCATCTAACAACCTAAAACCCCACCACTTTTATGATTAAGAGAATTTTAGTTATCAACCTTTTGCTGTTGTCTACACTTTTT
This sequence comes from Ginsengibacter sp., assembly GCA_039930305.1. Taxonomy (GTDB): domain Bacteria; phylum Bacteroidota; class Bacteroidia; order Chitinophagales; family Chitinophagaceae; genus Ginsengibacter. The sequence continues at coordinate 963 of JBDSPQ010000178.1, forward strand.
GCAAAAGCGCAGCATTTGGGCGCAACACCTGAATATGTTAAGGCTTTAACCTCCAGATGGGAGGGGGAGCGTTTTGCCGATGGGCGTCCAAAAGTTTCAGACGATATTTTAGAGAGGCTGCAAAATTGTACCCTTGAACAGATATGGGGCTATTTAGCCGGGAGAGGATACCGTAACCAGGTAGAAAAAGGCTGGGTTATTTTAAAGCCCGGCGAAACTATGGTTGGCCGCGTTGTGACTGCACAGTTCATGCCGTCGAGGCCTGACCTGGATACTTTAGTAAGAGAGCAGGGCAAAACAGAAGGCCGCTCGCAGCATGGAGGCATCAACATCTGGCCAATTGATATTTTAACCAAAGGAGACATTTATGTGGCTGACGGATATGGAAAAATAAAGGACGGTACTTTAATTGGCTCCAGCCTTGGAAATGCTATTTATGGAAAATCCGGTAAAGGAGTAATCTTCTATGGCTCTATACGCGACATGCAGGAGCTTAAAGACACAAAAGGCTTTAATGCCTGGATAAAAGGCAGTGATCCATCTTTTATAAAAGATATGACGCCGACATCTATAAATGCGCCTATCCGTATAGGTGAGGTTACGGTTTTTCCGGGTGATGTTGTATTTGCAAATGATTATGGCGTTGTATTTGTTCCTGCATATTTAATAAAAGGCCTTGTTATTAGTTCTGAATTGACAGGGCTTCGTGACGAATTCGAAAGATATATGCTGCAGCTCGGCAAATATCCGTCCGGTGAAGTGCATGGTGATTGGTCTGATAAAATAAAGGACGAATACCGAGCCTGGTTTGCGAAATATTCAAAGAAAACGGCCATCACCTCAAAAGATATAGAAGAATATCTGAAAAAAGCCAACGACCGCTAATACCTGAATTTTTAACGTCATTTAATACTGATTATTTTTCAAAATTTTTTTATAATGAAATCTATTTTTCGTTTTGTGTTCTCTTTCCTTGTTCTTACTTTTTTTACAGACACTCTTTTTAGCCAAACCATTTCTAAAGATGAATTAACTTTTCTCACGTCGGAATGGAAAGGAGAAAGGTTTCCCGATGGGCGTCCAAAGGTCGCTGACGATTTATTACAAAGAGCCCGTCACATTAATATAGACGATGCATGGACGGTTTTAAAAAATTATGGTTATTTGAACCAGTTTGAAGGCGGCTGGAAAATGGTAAAGGATGATGTGCCCGTGATTGGGCGTGCCGTTACGGCTGTGTTTATGCCCAGCAGGCCCGATGTGGAGAAGAAAATAAAAGAACGCGGCATTGCTAAAGATGCCAGGAAAGGAAATACGAATTCGTGGCCTATTGAAACCCTGGTGAAAGGCGATGTATATGTTGCCGATGGTTTTGGGAAAGTGGGGGGCGGCACGTTAATGGGTTCTACTTTGGCAACGTCGATCTTTAGTAAAACAGGCAACGGTGTTATATTCAATGGGGCTTCCCGCGATCTTGGGGAAATTCAAAATATTGAGGGATTCAATGCTTTTGTCCGTGACTTCCACCCTTCATTTTTGGAAGAAATGGTTTTGATGGGATTGAATACACCCATTCGTATTGGCAGTGCAATCGTATTACCCGGAGATCTTGTGGTGGCAAATCGTGAAGGTGTGCTTTTCATTCCCGCCCACATGGCCGAAGAAGTAGTGAGCACCGCTGAATTTGTTGTAAGAAAAGATCAGTTTGGATTTGAAATGGTAAAAACCGGGAAGTATTCCACAGGACAAATAGACAGCCAGTGGACGGATGAAATAAAAGCAGCTTTCATAAAATGGCTTGGTGACCATCCTGAGCTTGGAAAGATGACCAGGGCGGAGTTGGATGCGGTGATGAGTAAGCGAACCTGGTAAGGAGTTGACAACATTTCTTTTTT
>JBDSPQ010000179.1:0-3674 GCA_039930305.1 Ginsengibacter sp.
CGGGCCAATCCACCTTCCGCATCGTTCACAATTCCGATTTATGGGTCGTTGCCAATTTTAAGGAGACACAACTTAGAAAAATGACGGTAGGGCAAAAGGTAATTATTCATGCAGATGCTTTCCCTAAACATGATTTTGAAGCAACCCTCACTTCATTTTCACCTGCTACAGGGGCTGAGTTTGCCTTACTTCCTCCTGATAATGCCAGTGGGAATTTCGTAAAAGTAGTTCAGCGTGTGCCCGTAAAAATTGAGTTTGAGAATCACCAGGATTCATTATTGCAGCGGCTACGTCCCGGTATGAATGTAAATGTAGATGTACACGTTAACTAAGTCGTAAGACGAGGTGTGATTCCTTAAGAGAGAATAGTTTTTATGCAACAGCAGGCAAATTCTTTAGTGGAGTATGGCTCAAGAAGGGTGATAGTAACCATCACCGCCATCTTATGTGCTTTACTTGAAATTGTAGATACTACTATTGTAAACGTGGCGATAAACGATATGCGGGGCAACCTTGGCGCTACGCTCACCGAAATAGGCTGGGTCATTACAGCGTATGCCATTGGTAATGTAATTGTCGTTCCTATGACGAGCTGGCTTTCACAGCAGTTCGGACGGCGAAATTATTTTGCTGCCTCCATTATGATCTTTACCGTATTTTCTTTTTTGTGCGGAAATGCCACCGGCATCTGGGAACTGGTGTTGTTCCGCTTCTTGCAGGGAGTGGGCGGTGGCGCTTTGCTGGTAACATCGCAAACAATCATCACTGAGAGTTATCCAATCGAAAAGCGGGGCATGGCCCAGGCAATTTACGGGTTAGGCGTTATTATCGGACCCACACTCGGGCCGCCCTTAGGCGGTTACATCATCGATCATTTTAGCTGGCCTTATATTTTTTATATCAATATTCCTATTGGCATTGCGGCCACTTTGTTAACGCTGCAATTCATTCGCAGTCCCAAATATGCGGAAAAGACTTCCCGCAGCCAGATAGATTTCCTGGGTATTGCGCTATTGGCCATCGCTGTTGGTTCGCTTCAATATGTTTTGGAAAAGGGCCATGATGATGACTGGTTCAATGATACGACTATTATCATCCTTTCCGTGACGGCAATACTGGGATTATTCTTTTTTATCTGGCGGGAGCTTACTTACCAAAACCCAATCGTGGAACTAAGGGTTCTTAAAAATGGTAACCTGCGTGTTGGAACGATCATGTCGTTTTTATTGGGCTTTGGGCTATATGGCTCCACGTTTATTATTCCGCTATATACCCAGTCCACGCTGGGATGGACCGCACAGCAGGCCGGTATGTTGTTAATCCCGTCTGGTATTGCAACTGCATTTATGATGCCGGTGATCGGGAGATTGTTACAGAAGGGTGTAAAACAGCAATATCTCGTAGCCGGAGGCCTCATCACTTTTTTCCTTTATAGTTTGTGGGCCTATAAAATACTTACACCTGATACAGGAGCGGATAACTTTTGGTGGTTGCTGATAGTAAGAGGTGCCGGGCTGGGGCTTTTATTTATACCTATTACTACGCTGGCGCTTTCTACGCTGCATGGTAAGGAAATAGGGCAGGGAGCAGCCTTTACCGGTATGATGAGGCAACTCGGCGGTTCATTTGGTATTGCCATCATCACTACTTATTTGTCGATGCAGAATAATGTGCATCGGGTGGACATGGTGAGTAAACTTGATATTGCCAATCCGGCGGTGCAACAACGAGTTTCAATGATGCAAAAAAACTTTATGTCTAAAGGAATGACCCCGGACGTGGCGTTGCAAAGCACCTATAAAGCTTTGGATTATTCAGTGTCAAAGCAAGCGGCGGTATTATCTTATATGGATGTGTTTCTTTATCTTGGCATATTATTCCTTATCTGTGTGCCTTTTGTGCTCCTGGTAAAAGGCAACCGGAAAAAGAAGGTAGATCTTGCCGAGGCAATGCATTAACAACTATTATATGATTAAAAGTTAAATTTCATCCCGGTTTTTGTAATGGCTTGTCTCATCCCAAGCTTTTCAAACCTCGTAACTGATTGCGAATACCTCATGACTGCCTATATTTGCAAATTCATTATTGAAATAATACCTCTTGAGCAGTAAGACTTCAGAAAGACAAGCATTTTTCAAAAAAATAAGGGGAAAGGAAACTGTTGAAACAGAGATGAGCTTCATTGATCATCTTGAAGTTTTGCGGTGGCATCTCGTACGTTCAGCCCTCGTGCTGGTTGTAGTAGCAATAGGAATTTTCGTCTATGTCGACTGGATATTTGATCATATAGTGTTCGCACCAGCGCGAAAAGACTTTGTAACTTATGCAGCTCTTTGCAACTTTGGTCACACACTCCATCTTGGAGAAGTACTTTGTATGCCGCCCATAGATATTAAGTTATTGGGCAGCACCGTTAGCGGGCCGTTTATGTCGGCCATTTCAATTTCGTTCATGGGCGCTATTATTATCGCCTTTCCATATTTGTTTTGGGAAGTCTGGCGGTTTGTAAAGCCTGCCCTTACTCCTAAAGAGGTATCCTATGCGAAAGGAAGTATCTGGTGGGTGTCTTTATGCTTTTTTTCCGGCGCAGCATTTGGATATTATTTATTGGCGCCTTTCACTTTTAATTTCCTCGCCAATTTTCAATTAGGAACCGTGGGTGTTTACCAATACCTCCCCACTTTAGATGATTATATCGATACCCTCACTTCCCTTATTCTTGGCTGCGGCATCGCTTTTGAGTTGCCTGTGCTTGCCTTTGTTCTTTCAAAAATTGGCATCATTACGCCCGGATTTTTAAAGACCTACCGGAAATATGCCTTCATTATTATCCTCATTGTCGCTGCAGTCATCACACCTTCGCCTGACTGGACGAGCCAAACCATCGTGGCAATACCCTTGCTTTTGCTCTACGAAATAAGTATTTTCATCAGCAAGCGCGTAGAGAAGCAGAAAGTAAAAGCCGATGCTGAATGGGATTAAGCGCTGCTTGTTTTACTGTTTAAAAGATTAGTTAAATCATCACACATTTGGTGTAATAATTTTGTTGCAGCTTTCGTTTGAAATATATTGCAGCAAGCTTCCCGTCATATGAACAACCGTGCCGTTATTATTATATCATCTGCGATAATTTTTTCGATAGCTTTTCTATCCTTTATTCCGCATATAACGCAGGTAACAATACATAATGCGACTGTTATGGGCGATCACCAGTTGCCCGCTGCAAATCCTTACTATATTATTATTTCCAAGAAAAATTACGAGTTAAAAGTATATGACGAAGAAGGATGGTATGCTACCTATCCCTGCGTATTTGGAAGCAGCGATCTGCGGGATAAATTTATGGAAGGCGATAAGCGTACGCCTGAAGGAAAATTTAAAGTACTGTTGAAAAAAATTCATCCGAAATGGGGGTATGAGCTATTACTTGATTATCCCAATGAAGAAAGTGTCCATAAATTTCAGGCGAGGCAGGCTGAAGGCTTGCTTCCGAGTAATGCACGAATCGGGAGTGGCATAGCTATACATGCCACCAGGCCACAGGAAGAGTGGACCGTAGATTATTACCAAAATTGGACTGATGGATGTATCTCTCTCAAATATACTGAGGCCAAGGATCTCTACAGCTACATCCCGGTAGGTACACCCGTCACCATCGTAGAATAATTTTAGTT
>JBDSPQ010000180.1:0-4888 GCA_039930305.1 Ginsengibacter sp.
AAAAATTCTATTTGGCGGATAATTGTTCAGAATCTGGTTATCAAAAGCTTTCCCGAAGAATTGTATGTACTTTCTCATCACGTACATCACGCAAAATCAGATCGTCCTGGTGATCCCTACAATGCTGGAGCCGGATTGATGTATTGTTTTCTGGCAGATGTAAACCACCAGCTAACTGCAAAAAACCTGACCAGGGAAAAATATTACCGGGCGAGACGATTATTATCTCACACAGGTGTGTTGACAAATACCTACGGACAGTATAAAAAGTGAGGCGCTATTACATCACTGCGTTATGCAACCGGATTATGCCTTATTAATTGGGTTTGCTGGTATGGGATCGCATTCTTTCTGTCGGGGCACGCCCTCGCGTGTACGCTGTTTGGCGCTGCCATGTTTTGGATGATTTTTGTGAGGATGTTCAATTACACAGGCCATGGAAAGGGAAGGTGCAGGCATATTAAAGGGGTTGATTTTGACCGAAGCAATCTTTCCGTTAACCAACTGCGGCCTGGTTTTTTTGCGGGTGAATGGCATAATAATCACCATCTTTTTCCGGGCAGTGCCCGTGCCGGTTTTCTTCCTTACCAAATTGATATAGCCTGGATTTTCATTTACCTGATGTTTAAGGTGAATATTGTATCATCATATCATGATTCAAAAAAAGCGTTTATAAAAAAATATCAAAGGGTATAGTACTATGGTCCGACAAGTGAGTTGGTATCCGTGCTAATATCGAGGACTACTTACCAGCCAAAATATTGCTTCGCGTTATAATAGCAGATATCATGCAACATTTTTCCTGTCCATTTGATATCATTAGGCAGTTCCCCATTTTCTATTTCGTCGCCGAAAAGATTGCACACTATTCGCCTGAAATATTCATGGCGGGGAAAGGAAAGAAAGCTTCGTGAATCGGTGATCATCCCGACAAACCGGCTGATCAGGCCCATGTTAGATAAGGCATTCATCTGCCGGGTCATGCCGTCTTTCTGATCGAGAAACCACCAGCCCGAGCCAAACTGTATTTTACCCGCCACACTGCCATCATTGTAGTTGCCTGCCATGGTCGCGATCAATTCATTGTCTGCAGGATTCAGGTTGTATAAAATCGTTTTTGCTAATTGGTTCGTGCTATCAAGACGATTAAAAAATTTAGACAATGCCCTGCCGTGTTGAAAGTCGCCTATAGAATCCCAGCCGGCATCCGGCCCCGTTGTGGCAAACATCCTGGCATTGTTAGCCCGAAGTGCGCCAATATGATACTGTTGCACCCAGTCCTTTTCATGATCCCATAAGGCGAACATATAGAGCAGGGCAGATTTAAATTTCAATTGTTCTTTTCCTGAAAGTTCAGTGCCGGTAAGCAGTTTATCAAATATGCCATTTATCTCTTCATCAGAATAATGTTCAGTGTATAAATATTCCAGGCCATGGTCAGAAATTGTGCAGCCCATAGAGGCAAAGAAATCATGCCGCTGTTTGAGGGCATCAAGAAATGACTGGTAAGAATGAATATTGATATTGCTGCTTGCCTCCAGCTTTTTTAGGTAAGCATTAAACACCTCGACCACATCCACTTTCATCGCATTATCGGGACGAAAGGCCGGAAACACTTTTATTTTAAACCCATCGTCCTTCAATTTTTTATGATGCTCCAGGGAATCAACCGGATCATCTGTGGTGCATACTACCTCTACATTCATCTGGCGCAATAGCTGGCGCACGGAATATTTTTTCGACTGCAATTTCTTATTACAGGCTTTGTATATTTTTTTTGCACTTCGCAGGTCCAGTCTCCTATCGATGTCAAAATATCTTCGCAGTTCCAGGTGCGTCCAATGGTAGAGGGGATTGCGAAGTGTATAGGGAACGGTCTCTGCCCACTTTTCAAATTTTTCGTAATCAGATTTGCTACCCGTGCAATAGCCTTCATTTACCCCATTCGTACGCATAGCCCGCCATTTGTAATGGTCCCCGTATAGCCAGGCCTGGGTAATATTTTCGAAGTTGATGTTCTCCGCAATTTGCTGTGGTGGCAGGTGACAATGGTAGTCTAAAATCGGCAGGTCTTTCACATAATCGTGATATAGTATCTCAGCAGTTTTTGTTTGCAACAAAAAATTTTTGTTCAAAAATTTTTTCATGTCTTTATTTTCTGAGATTTAGAATATTACCTAAAATGTGCCGACGCTTGTTTCGTTTACCTGCAACAAAGATGGGGTTTCTTGTTTCTTTTACAAAGGAAAATAAGGCAAGGGTTCAGAGACTGACACCCCTCTTCCATGGAATAAAATCATTCTGTAAATGCCTTACGGCGCTTACCTCAATTTCGCCGCTGGCCACCTGTATAACGTAGTCGAGTATGCGCTCCCCTGTCTCCGGTATCGTTTCCGTGCCTTCAATAACGCTTCCGGCATTAATGTCGATGATATCATTCATCTTGTTGTACAAGACAGTATTGGAAGAAATTTTGATGACCGGCGTAATTGGGTTTCCCGTCGGTGTTCCAAGGCCCGTCGTAAACAAAACAATATTAGCGCCGGAGCCAACTTCGGCCGTAGTGCTCTCTACATCATTACCGGGAGTACAAAGCAAATTCAATCCCGGCGTCGTAACCATTTCAGGATAGTCAAGCACATCTGTTACTGGTGAAGTACCCCCTTTTTTTGCTGCTCCTGCGGATTTGATTGCATCAGTGATCAGGCCGTCTTTAATATTTCCAGGAGAAGGATTCATATCGAATCCTGAACCGGTAGCTTTTGCTCGGTCGTTATAATTGCGCATCAGGTCGCCAAAGCGTGCGGCAGTATTTTTGGTAACGCAACGATCGCTCAGGTTTTGCTCTACCCCGCATAGCTCCGGAAATTCAGAAAGAATGACTGTGCCGCCAAGAGCTACCAGCAGATCGCAGGTATATCCAATTGCCGGGTTAGCAGAAATTCCACTAAAGCCATCTGAGCCGCCACATTCCAAACCAATAGTCAGCTTACTCAATGGAGCGGGTTTTCTTTGTATCTTATTTGCATTTACGAGCCCGGCAAAAGTTTGCTTAATTGCCTGCGATATCATTTCGTTTTCGCTCCCAATTTTTTGCTGTTCCAATATAAATAACGGCTTTGCAAATGCCGAATCTCTTTTTCTTATTTCTTCGAGCAAAATTTCTGCCTGTGCATTTTGACAACCGAGACTCAACACAGTAGCCCCCGCCACATTTGCATTGGTTATGTATCCTGCCAGAAGCCCGCACAAGGCTTGCGAGTCTTGCCTTGTTCCGCCACACCCTCCTTCATGGGTTAAGAATTTGATGCCGCTGACATTTGGAAAAATACGCTGCTTTTTTATTTCTTCATTTTCTAAGGAGAGATCTGCGTTCAGGATGTCTTCGGCAGTTTTGCCACTTCGATAAATATCTATGAGCTTCGAAACTTGCGCCTTTTTATTTTGGTTTCTTCCATAACCCAGTTCATTGACAAGGGCTTCCCGCAGCACCTCCAGGTTGCGGTTTTCGCAAAACACCAAAGGTATTACCAGCCAGTAATTTGCCGTGCCCACTTTCCCATCGGCACGAGGGTATCCCAGGAAATGTTTTCCGGCAAACCGGCTAATGTCCGGCGGCACCCAGCTGGTCCTTCTTTCCTTCACCTCAAAATTCTCAGCCGCGTGCCTGACATTGTTTGTAGTAATAGCCGAGCCTCCGGGGATATCGATCTGCGCTTTGCCCACGAGCACGCCATACATGAATATTTCTTCGCCGCATTGAACATCGCGGGTCACAAATTTATGCTTGGATTTTACCTCACCGTTAATCGTGTAATCGGTGCCGTTATAATTCACCATATCTCCATCACTTAGATTGGTAAGAGCAACCAACACATTATCGCCCGGGTGCACTTGAATAACTTTTTGCTGCATGCCTGATACAGGTCTCTACCTGTTATTTTTATAGTGAGATTAATTTTCCGGTCTGGTTGCTTTTATATGCCGCTTCAATAATTTTAATAACATTTAAACCTTCTTCTGCGGTTACCGGCAATGCCTTTCCTTCCCTGATCGCTTCATAAATTCCCTGGTAATATTCTCCGTAATTGCCCTGTTCCGAAACCATATATTCCCGCACCGGCTCACCATTTTTTAGAGTATGCAGCAAGCCTCTTTCCGATTCCGGTTCCCTGCCCCAATCGCTATTGTCCGGAACATTGCCGGCTTTCAGCATATCTTCCTGTACATCAGTTTTCGGCTTGATGAAAGAACCTTTCAGCCCATGAAAAATATACCCAGGCAAAGCCTCGCGTACCGCATAGCTTGATTTTAAGTGAACACGTAAGGCGGGATAGAAAAGAATAATATCAAAATAGTCATCCACTTTCGAAATGGTTGGGCGCACGATCCTGATATCCGCAAATAATTTTTCCGGCATACCAAAAAGTGAAAGAGCCTGGTCGATAAGGTGTGACCCGAGATCGTACAAAGAACCCGTGCCAGGTCCGGGGGTCTCCTTATGTGCCTTTGGCCCGGCTTCATCTTTAAAACGATCGAAGTGCATTTCAACATCAGCAAGGTCGCCCAACACTTTATCTTCTATGACTTTCATGATGGTTTTAAAATCACTGTCGTAGCGACGGTTCTGAAAAACTGACAGAAGTACGCCCTGCTGCTTTGCCAACGCTATCAGCTCTTCACCTTCACTAACGGTCACGGTGAAAGGCTTTTCGACGACTACATGCTTTCCTGCCTGCAATGCCTTGCTGGTATATTCATAATGTGTATAATTTGGTGTATTCACCACTACCAGTTCTACAGCATCATCACGCAACATGTCTTCCAGCGCCCGGTAAGTTTTTATACCTGGGTATTTTTCCTCTGCAATATTTTTAGAACGTTCCCA
>JBDSPQ010000181.1:0-3691 GCA_039930305.1 Ginsengibacter sp.
CATGATCTTATTGGGGGCAGCAGTGGTTTTAGAAGGCCGGGATATATAATTTCTGCAGAGCCGGGGATAAACTACAATCTTAAAAAAGTAAATCTTTATGCATTCGTGCCCGTTGCACTCGTTAGGAGCAGAACGCAAAGTGTTCCGGATGAAGTACGTTCAAAGATTATGGGAACGCATTACCAGGGCGATGCAGCGTTCGCAGACTACACTATTAATATTGGCCTAACTGCGCGTTTTTAAAAAGGGCAAAATTTATATTTGATAATTGGATAGGAAATACTGCTAAATATAATTCGGGAGAAAAGGTCCGGATAGACCTTTTCTTTTTTCCAATGCGACGTTTGCGTATAAACGATCAGTAATACTCAGTGCGTATTTTGAATTATTGTATATTCGATTATACATACTTACGATTTGCTTATGCATACCTGGAGAATCAAGCTTTCGCTTTTCTTAAATTATTTTGTATTTGCAATTTTATTGAACAGTGTGGGCACCGTTATTTTACAGGTGCAAAATAATTATGGAGTTACACAAGGTGCGGCAAGTGTATTAGAGGCCTTCAAAGACCTGACGATCGCCATAGTTTCTTTCCTGGTTGCTTCCTACATTACCCGTATTGGCTACAAGCGATCTATGTTGCTGGCATTGGCTCTTGTTATTATCGCCTGTTTGCTTATGCCATTCATTGGCGGCTTTGCCATGACGAAAGTTTTGTTTGCTATAACCGGTGCCAGCTTTGCCCTCATCAAAGTATCCGTGTATGCGACGATTGGTATCGTAACCAACAATAAGAAAGATCACGCAAGTTTCATGAATTTCATAGAGTCCTTTTTCATGATTGGCATTCTTACGGGCTATTTTATTTTCAGCGCTTTTGTAAATGATGCTGACCCTACATCGAAGTCGTGGCTCAATGTTTATTATTTTCTTGCCGGTATTTCGGTTGCTGCATTTCTTTTACTCTTGAGCGCCCCATTAGATGAATCTTCGGTTAAGAGTGAAGAAAAGAAATCGTTCGCACAGGATTTTGGCGATATGATTAAGTTGGTAATCCGGCCCCTCGTTTGGGTGTTTATTATAAGCGCTTTTTTTTATGTACTTATTGAACAAAGTATTATGAGCTGGTTGCCCACATTCAATAGCCAGGTGCTACATATGTCTACCACCTTAAGTATCCAAATGGCAAGTATTCTCGCAGCCTCTACCGCGCTTGGCCGTTTTATTGCGGGAATTCTCCTTAGAAAAATTCATTGGTTAATGGTACTTCTTATTTGTCTTTCAGTAGCGGCAATATTGGTGATATTAGTAATTCCGCTCGCCACATCTGCAAATGCCGGAGCTATTAATAGCTGGTCTGATGCTCCTTTTGTTGCATTTATGTTTCCGCTGATAGGCCTTCTATTGGCACCTGTTTATCCAGCGATCAATTCGGTTATATTAAGTGCATTACCAAAGAGACAGCATGCTCCTATGAGCGGCTTAATTGTTATATTCTCTGCTCTGGGCGGTACCACAGGCTCCATTATTACAGGCCATGTCTTCGAGGCATACGGCGGCCAAACCGCTTTCTATTTTTCCCTTGTCCCCATTGGTATATTAATTACCAGCCTGATCTTTTTCAATATTTTACAAAAGAAGGCTTCTGCAACGGAATCGCACGAAACTGCCGCAGTTGCTTAGAGTTGTTCGCTAAAATAAGTACTATGGATATTAAATTTTTTGAAAGTGAATTGTTCAGGCAAACTCAATTGCAGAAAGTATATACGGATAATAAAACTTTCGTTGATTGTATACCCAAAATGGATATCGCGGTTATTCTTGAACGTTATAATGATGAAAAGAATAAGTCCAATTTTAATTTGGCTGATTTTGTTCATCAGTACTTTGATGAACCGCCGGAGGTCGCAACCGGATATGTCACTGATACCTCCCGGTCTATTGAAGAACATATTGACGAGCTATGGGATGTGCTTTCGCGAAAGCCTGAAGGACGGGACGATTCGCTAATATCCTTGCCGAAGCCTTATATAGTTCCTGGCGGAAGATTCAGAGAAATATATTATTGGGATAGCTTTTTTACCATGTTGGGTTTGCAGGCTTCCGGCAGAATTGATATGATTCAAAACATGGTTGACAATTTTTCTTTCCTGGTGGATAAAGTGGGTTATATCCCAAATGGCAACCGCCTCTACTATATTGGCAGGTCCCAGCCACCTTTTTTCGCATCCATGGTAAATTTGCTGAGTGAAGAAAAAGGTAAAAAAATTCTGTTTGAATTTCTTCCGCAATTAGAAAAAGAATATACCTTCTGGATGAAGGGTTCGGAAGAGCTTGATGAAAAAACTTCAGCGATCAATAGGGTGGTCAGAATGCCGGACGGCAGTATTCTCAACAGGTATTGGGATGAGCACGACACCCCAAGGCCCGAAGCGTACCAGAAAGAAATAAAACTATCAACAAATGTAGAAGATAAAGACAGACTCTACCGCGATCTGCGCGGGGCTTGTGAATCAGGATGGGACTTTTCGTCCAGGTGGTTTAAAGACGGGAAGACATTCTCAACCATCCATACAACAGATATTGTTCCTGTTGATCTTAACTGCCTCATACTAAACCTTGAACAAACTATTGCAGAAGCCTACCAGTTTTCCGGTAACGCCACAAACGCTGAAAAGTATGTTGAAAAGGTGATGAAGCGGAAGAACGCAATACAGTCATATTTTTGGCATGAGCCTAAATCATTTTATTTCGACTTTGATTTTGTTACCGGTTCACCTACGAATTCCTATAATTTGTCTGCAGCCTATCCGCTCTATTTCAACATTGCCTCACAGGAACAGGCCAATAGCGTGGCCGCAATTTTAGAAAAGGACTTTTTAAAAGTGGGCGGATTGATCACCACAACAACTACCACTGAACAACAATGGGACGCACCGAATGGGTGGGCGCCGCTTCAATGGATCTCGGTTGCGGGGTTGAGTAAGTATAATCATAGTAAGCTTGCGCGTGAAATAGCCGAAAAATGGATGATGATAAATAAGAAGGTATTTCAAAACACGGGGAAACTAATGGAGAAATACAATGTAATTGAAACCGGCCTCACTGCCGGGGGCGGGGAATACGAATCCCAGGATGGATTTGGCTGGACAAACGGTGTTTACCTCGCCATGGGTCTTTTTTTAAAAACTCATATAGATTGAAAATCCTGGCAGCAAATTTCTTTTGCGGCCAGGATCTCACACCGTCACAAATCAAGTGTTCCTTTTGTTATTTCTTTTCAAAGTTCAGCGCTGCAGAGTTAATGCAATACCTCAATCCTGTAGGTTTTGGCCCGTCATTGAAAACATGGCCCAAATGAGCGCCACAACGGGTGCAATAGACTTCTGTACGTGCCATTCCAAAACTATTATCAGTCGATTCTCCAACATTCTTTTTGGAAAGAGGTTGATAAAAACTTGGCCACCCGGTGCCGCTTTCGAATTTAGTAGAGGATAAAAAAACTTTTTGGCCGCAATCGACGCAGGTATAAACGCCTTCTTCATGATTGTCCCAATACTTCCCGGAAAACGCAGGCTCCGTTCCTTCCTCTCTCGTAACCTTATATTGTATAGGTGTTAGTTGTTTTTTCCATTCGGCTTGTGTTTTTGTCACTTCAAATTGTTTTTTTGATTCCTTTGGCTTTTGC
>JBDSPQ010000182.1:0-2812 GCA_039930305.1 Ginsengibacter sp.
AAATAAAGAATTGCTGACTTTTCTTTTATTCGAAGAAGAAAACCTGGAAAACTATATTGACAACATGAAACAGGAAATTGACGAATTGTTCCTGGAGATTAATTCTTCACACATTTATTATATTAAAAAAGGTTTGCGAAAAATTCTTCGGTTAATAAATAAAATTACCCGTATAACCGCTTCGAAAATTGCCGAAGCGGAACTGCTTATTTGCTATTGCAATAACGTACAAAGATTACCTGCTTCAGTTACCAAGAATAAACAAGTCTTAAAAATCTACGAAAATCAGCTTGGTAAAATCGAAAAAGCAGTCGCAGGACTTCATCCCGATCTTCAATACGACCTGAGGCAAAAGCTACCATTGTAATATTTAAGATATTTACCGCGAAACGGGTTACTTTATTTTCATTAGGGTATATAGTAGTACTTATTCATAAATAATTAAAAAAATCAAATGAAAAAACTATTTTTCGCCCTTTTAGTCGCAGGTTCTCTGGCTGCATGCAACAGCAACGAAGCTTCTGAAAACCTCGAAGATAAAAAAGATTCAACTGTAGATGTAATTGAAAACACCACTGATTCTTTACAAAGTAACGTACAGGAAAATGCTGATTCAACCAAAGCACGTCTTGAAAGAGAAAGCGATTCTCTAAAGAATCATGTTGAAGCAACATATGACGCTAAGGATTCTATGCTGAAAAAATAACCCTTTTTCTTGCGAAAAAACTTTAGAATATAATACAAGCAATAAGAAGCCTCCTGTTCAACACAGGGGGTTTTATATTTTCCACCTTCTTATCAAAGAGAAATAAAACGGGTTGAAAAGTAATAAAATTGTGAAAATGTAATAGAACAAATAGTTTTATATTTGATTTCAACCTATTAATTAAAACAAATAACATGAAACCAAAAAAAATTCTCGCGTTACTTTTCTTTGCGATGGTTACTTCTATGGTAACACCCGTTTTTGCAACCAATCCCGTACCTGTAGCAAATACTGAAAAATCTGCTGCAGAAGCAAGGCAAGTACAAGCCATGAACCGAATTACTGAAATCCGTGACATGGACAGGAGTTCCCTTTCTGCAAAGGAGAAAAAAGAATTAAGGAAAGAATTGCGGATGCTAAAAAAGGAAGCTGCCCCAAAAAAGAATGGTATTTATTTATCACTTGGCGCCATCATCATCATAGGGGTGCTTTTGATTTTATTACTGTGATGGGTTACTTTACCAGAGTTGCTAACCCGGCCTGAGCCGGGTTTTTTTATCAAAATGTTTAACAAACAACTTTATAATTCTCGTGATTTTCTTTTTCATGAAAAATTATTAACACTATTAAATCCACAGCAAAACTCTGATGATCCGATAGCCGTATTTACCTTAGATATCTGAAAAAATCTCCGGGCCATTATTCAAATAACTCAGTTTGTTTGGATGCAGTTTCCTGGTGAACCCATTCCATCTGGTCGCTTTTTGAGAAATCAGTAAGTTTGTTGCCAATAGCTTTCCATCCCATTACCTCCACAACTTTATTGAGTTTTATTTTTGCCTTCCTCACCTGCGATCCGCGCCCGCTTTGCATTTCCAATAAAGGTTCCGGGGCGGTAGTGGCTTTCAGCAGCTTGTTGCCCATACCTTCCTTTATAAAGAAAAATTTACTGCTAAGACTATTTGTCTCGATCTTAAAACGCTTTACGTTGTATTGCAGTTTTTCATTATCAAGGTAAACAGCTGTTATTATTTTCTCCGGGTCATATTTTTCGATAAGTTCTATATTTCCAGCGTCAAAACGTTGGGTGATTTCCTGGCCGGTCAACTCGTAATTACCATCTTTATAAATTACAAGGATATTGTCATCGCCGTCAAAGTTTCCGAGGAATTTCCCCTTTTCTTCTGTGCTTAACCGGCCAAAGCTTTCATCGAACCAGAGCTTTCGCTTATCAAGGGTCGACTTACCTTTCTCGATCAACTTCACAGACCTGATAGGATATTTAGTCACCTGGTTGCCCACGCTGCTCCGGCTCCGGATGTCCATCGTTTCAAAATAAAAATCCAGCTCTTTGTGTCGCGCCTTGCATGCGGGGCTGAGGATAATGCGGACTACTTCTGCTTCTCCGTTGGGGTTTACGGACAGGTAATGAACCTTGCCTTTTTCATCGCCCTTTGTAAGGTCATAATCTTTATCGCGTGTAACGCCGGTTACATTGAAACGCTTCCCATAGCTGATCCCTTTTTTGCCTTCCGCATAGATCATATTATAAGTAGTGCGTTCATCATTTTTCTTAAATACCGCTACATGAATGATGTCTTTTCCAATAAATACTTTATCGGCAACTTTCACGACCTTCATCTTACCGGATTTGGTGAATGCAATAATGTCATCAAGGTCGCTGCAATCATCTACAAATTCATCTTTTTTCAATCCTGTGCCGATAAAGCCTTCTGACCGGTTTACATAAATTTTGGTATTGGCAATCGCAACTGACTTTGCCTGGATGGTATCAAACATCCT
Source organism: Ginsengibacter sp. (assembly GCA_039930305.1). Classification (GTDB taxonomy): domain Bacteria; phylum Bacteroidota; class Bacteroidia; order Chitinophagales; family Chitinophagaceae; genus Ginsengibacter. Next base: position 2,510 of record JBDSPQ010000182.1, read on the forward strand.
GATCTCCGTTTTTCGTTCCCGCCCTTTGCCATACTTTTTCAATAGGTCCTCGTAATAGGTTATGGCATATTCTGTTAGATTTTCCAAGTGATGATTCACTTCTTTTATATCATTTTTTAAGCCCGATATCTGTTCATTAAGATCGTCAATATCCAGTTTGTAAATTCTACGTACAGGCTTTTCAGTTAGCTTTAGAATGTCTTCACGTGTAACATCTCTTCTCAATTGTTTCTTAAACGGAACAAAAGCTTTGTCAATTGCGGCAATAACTTTGTCCCATGTATCGTGCTTTTTTTCCAGCTC
>JBDSPQ010000183.1:0-3636 GCA_039930305.1 Ginsengibacter sp.
TATGGTGAAAATAACCTGCGCACCAACTGGGGTAACAATTCTTTCTTCACGTTCATTCAACTGCCCGATCACTACGATTCTAAAAAAATGCTTGCCAGGTTTCCAGCATTTCTTGACAAACATATGAGCATGCAGTATGGAGGGCAACAGGCATCCAAATTCACCTCACTGGGCTTGCAAAAGCTCACTGATATTCACTTGTATTCCCATACGGATTACGAAGCGGAACCAAACGGAGACATCAGCAGGGTGTATATTTTTTCAGCAATTGCTTTGTTCATTCTATTAATCGCCTGCATTAATTACATGAACCTTTCTACGGCAAGATCTGCCTTGCGGGCAAAAGAAATAGGCATACGAAAGGTAGTGGGCGCCCGTAAAAAAGAATTGATATTTCAGTTTCTGAGCGAGTCAGTACTAGTAGCCTGGGCCGCTATCCTGATCGCATTTATTTGCTTTTACCTTACGTTGCCGCTGTTAAACACGCTTTCCGGACAGCAGCTGTCTATACTTATGTTAATGAAATGGCAGGTGCTGTTGCCTGTATTTTTAGCGCCGTTTGCCATAGGCGTTCTTTCAGGAATTTATCCTGCGTTATTTATGTCCTCGTTTCAACCAGTACAAACTTTAAAAGGACTTTTTAGAATAAAAGGGAGTAGTATTTCTTTCAGAAAAATATTGGTCGTTGCACAGTTTGCGATTTCCATTGTGCTAATAATTACTACTATCATTGTTTCTCAGCAATTGCGTTATATGCAGCAAACATCGTTGGGGTATGATAAAGAGCATATCATTACAATGCCCTACTCTAATTTTCTTAACCCAAAATATGAGGCGTTTAGAAATGACCTTTTGCAAAATACGGGCATAAAAGATGTAGCCAGGTCATCGCGTATCCCAACCGGCAGGTTGCTCGATGCCAGCGGTGCGTCCACTTTGTCGGGTGATTCCCTGAAGCCTGTTACAGCGGACATTAAAGTGGTGTCTGCCGATTACGATTTCATACCAACCTATGGTGTACAGATACTTGCCGGAAGAAATTTCTCAAAAGAATATAGCCTCGATACCAATAATTTTATTCTGAACGAAGCCGCAATAAAAGCAATCGGCTGGAAATCACCCCAGGATGCCGTGGGAAAAGATTTTGCGTATGATAGTCGCAGGGGGCATGTGGTGGGTGTTACTTCCGATTTTCATTTTGAATCATTGAGAGAAAAAATTATTCCCCTTGTTTTAGCCAACTATCCTGTATCCCCCACAGACTCCCGCTTCAATTACCTGTCAATAAAAGTGGCCGGTAACAATATCCCGGCTGCATTGTCAACACTTGAAAGTACCTGGCGAAAATATCTTCCGGAATTGCCTTATCAATATACCTTTCTGGATGAGAAGTTTACAAAGTTGTATGAATCAGAACAAAGGCAAGGCACCATCTTCACCATATTTGCATGTATTGCTATTTTCATTGCCTGTCTTGGATTGTTCGGATTATCTGCATTTGCCATTACGCAACGGGTGAAAGAAATTGGTGTGAGAAAAGTATTAGGAGCCAGAGTGAGTTCCATTGTTACCTTGTTGTCAAAAGATTTTTTAAAGCTTGTCTTGATCGCGGCAGTTATTGCTTTTCCGGTTGCATGGTATGCCATGTCGCACTGGCTGCGTGATTTCGCCTACAGGATTGACATAGCCTGGTGGGTATTTATTGTTGCTGCAGTCCTTGCTCTAACTGTTGCTCTGGTTACTATAAGTTTCCAGGCAATAAAAGCAGCAGTTGCAAATCCAGTGAAAAGCTTAAGAACAGAATAAAGTATTTTATGCTAAGAAATTATTTCAAAATTGCCTGGCGCAATATCATTAAAAGTAAATTTTATTCATCGGTAAATATCATTGGCCTCTCTGCAGGCCTGGCATTTACTTTATTGATCGGCGCTTATGTGTGGCAGGAGCTGGAGGTAAATACACATCTGAAAAATGCTGACTGCCAATTCATCTTGCAAAGTAAATGGAGGGACCCCAACCAGGGACTTGAGCTTACTACTATGGGGCCGCTGGCAAAAGCTTTGAGGCAACAATATCCTGACCTTGTTGCAAATTATTACCGCTGGGATGGCGTTACGTCAAATGTATCCAAGGGCGATAAAAGTTTCAGAGAAGGGCTGCAGATTTGCGACAGCACCATGCTGAATATGTATGGCTTTACCCTGCCTCATGGCGATGGCAACACAGCTTTTGATGGGCCGTTCTCTTTGGTAATCACGACAGACAAGGCGATCAAATATTTTGGCAGGATGGATGTTGTTGGAGAACAGTTGACGATTGAAAATTTCTCTGGATCAAAACATGATTTTATGATTACGGGTGTGCTGAATAAACCCTCAAAAAATTCTGCAACTTATTTGAACGATGATAATAACAACCAGTTTTATATTTCTTCAAATAATCTTTCATATTTCGGAAGAAACATGGATTGGCCCAACCAGTACATAGTGGGATATATAGAATTGCAAAAGGGGGTAAAGCCGCAGGATCTTGCAAAGCCCCTTCAATATTTACTAAAACAAAACGCGCCGCCGCAAATTGCCGCGAATATGACCCCATACCTTGTTTCGTTAAAAGATTACTACCTCTCAGCAAATAGTGGCCTCGTAAAAAAGATGTTGTATGCCCTGTCAGCCATTGCCGTTTTTATTCTATTGATGGCGGTCATCAATTTTATCAATATGTCTGTTAGCCGCTCTGCAACACGAATGAGAGAAATAGGTATAAGGAAAGTGCTGGGTGGGTTAAAAAAGCAATTGGTCATACAATTCCTTATCGAATCAATTCTCCTGGTATTTTTTTCGATGGTTTTAGCTATCATTATTTATAGTTTGTCTAAAAATTGGTTTAGCGGGTTAGTAACTTCAGAGATGCCTTCGCTCCGTGATCTTCCAATTTATTTTATTGTATTTCCATTATTATTGATTCTGCTGATTGGTTTTATAGCCGGCATTTATCCGGCATTCATATTATCTTCTTTAAAGTCAGTAGACTCACTAAAGGGAAAGCTTTCTTCGATCAAAGAAAATGTGCTGCTTCGCAAATCTCTGGTGGCGTTCCAGTTTGGTACCGCCACCATCGCCTTTGTGGGGGCACTGGTTATTTCTTCGCAGGTAAAATTATTTTTCAGCAAAGACCTTGGCTTTGATAAAAATTATATTTTATCCGCGCAGCTTCCACGGGACTGGACGCCGCAAGGTGTACGCAAGGCGGGTGACATGCGAAGGCAATTTGCTTCGATGCCGCAGGTTAGCAATGCGACACTTTCTTTTACCGTTCCGGATGGCAATAGTTCGGGCACCGCGTCTTTGTACAAAGCAGATGCTGCATCATCTACAGCGATAGCATCGGAACAAATAGTGGCTGATGAATACTATGCAGCTACATTCGGACTTTCCATGAAGGCAGGAAAATTTTTTAGTGCAACCGGAGCATTTACTGACTCTTTCACGCTGGTGATTAATGAATCTCAGGCAAAGGCTTTTGGTTGGAAAGATGCCAATGCTGCAATCGGAAAACGAGTGAAATTCCAACAGGGAGGCGGCCAGCTTTTTACCATAGTGGGGGTGACAAAGGATTTCCATTTCGGCTCTATGC
>JBDSPQ010000184.1:0-3427 GCA_039930305.1 Ginsengibacter sp.
GACTGAAATACGATTGACGATCCGCTTAAATTTCCACTCGTTGCAATAAGAGGATTTTTCCAGGTATTTACCAGCCATTCAAGTAAGGGAGCATAAGGAAGCATTATTCCTATTGATGAAAGACCCGGGGCAATTGCTTCCATACAAAGTTCCTCCCTGCATCGATCATTAGCTTCAACGATTACTATAGGAGAAATTTCGTTTGTCAATATTTTTTTTTCGGATGGATTTAGGTAAGTGTATCTGCTGATCAAATCGATACCGGGAAAGAGCACAGCAAAAGGTTTTGATGGCCGGTGCTTTCTTTGACGGAGTGTTTCGATCGCAATTTTATTTTTTGCATCACATATCAGGAGGTATCCTCCTATGCCTTTTACGGCAATTATTTTTCCGGCGGAAATATTATCGACAAACAGTGATAATATTTCATTTTCATCAACAATTAATTCGCCGCCATTTTTAGAATGCCATGACATAGGCACTCCGCAAACGGGGCATGAATTGGTTTGGGAAAAATATCTCCTGTCTTCTGCGTTTTCATATTCCTTCATGCACGCTTCACATTGTTTAAAGGGTTGCATCGTCGTCAGGTGACGTTCGTAGGGCAAAGCGCTCATAATGGAAAATCGCGGACCGCATAAAGTGCAGGTAATAAAAGGATAATGAGACCGCCTGTTTTCCGGGGAATGAAATTCTGTATTACAAGCAACGCAGAGAGCGAAATCCGGGGAGATCAATAAATTAGGACGATTGGTTTCACCTAAAACAATTGAAAAGTTTTCAAAATTTGTTAGGGCGGCTTCCGCAAGAGTGGAGCTGGTAATGATAGATAGGCCCGGTGCATGGGCAATAACCTCTTCCTGAAAATTTTTCGCGTCCTCGCCTGACAAGCAGTTAAAAAAAATATGTACACCGTCCGCTGTATTGCTTACTGTGCCGGTAAGTTTTTTCTCAATAGCTAATTTATAAATGTATGGCCTAAAGCCAACTCCCTGCACCCTCCCTTTTATATGTAGATGAAATGTCAAAAAAAACGGGGAATGATAAATACATGAAAAAAATCTATCGCCTTGCTGCAATCTAAATTTATGGATTTGCCGTAGAATCATTCCAGATAGCAAAGGCTTAGGATACTGCTTCCGCGACATGCGCTTCCTTCTTCTCCTTTACCTTTTCAAGCAGCCAGTCACACCATTCATCCATTCCTTCACCCTTCAGGCTGGAAAGTGTAAATATCCCGATGTTATTATTTACTTCTTTTGCGTCTTTGATTACCGCCTCTACTGAAAAAGGTACGTAGGGGAGAAGATCGGTTTTTGTAACCAGCATAATGTCGGTAGTTAAAAACATGCTCGGGTATTTTTTTGGCTTATCATCGCCTTCCGTGCAGGATACCAGCGTAACGCGGTAGTCTTCGCCCAGGTCATAAGAGGCGGGGCAGACAAGATTTCCTACATTTTCAATAAAGAGCAATTCTGTATCAGTAAAATCCATTTTGGGCATTGCCTGCTCGATCATTTGAGCTTCGAGGTGACATATGCCCTGGGTAACGATCTGAAGGGCTTGTACACCTTGCTTCCTGATCCTCTCTGCATCACGTTCTGTTTCAAGATCGCCCTCCAGTACGGCAATGCTCACTTTATCTTTAATTCTCTTAATGGTTTCTTCCAGCAAAGACGTCTTGCCACTGCCCGGCGAAGAGACAAGATTTACCAGGAGAATGTTTTTATCCTTCATTTTCCCGCGAATCATATCCGCTATATAGTCATTTGCTTTTAAAAGATTCAGTGAGACATCCTGTACCCTCAAAGTACCTACAGCCTTATTTGTTAGTTTCTTCATAAATAGGTTCCTCCATAATAATTTTACATATCGTTAATTCATTCCCTTGCCTCACATCAGAAGAAGGTGAGTTACATGAAGGGCAAGTGAAGATATACTGCTCCACCTTAAATTCTGCCTGGCAATGTACACAGAACGCAATTACTTCGGTCAATTCAGTTTTTAAAATACTTTTTGAAAGTGCCGTACCATCGATAACGAAAGTAAATACGTGTTCAAGTAATTTGTGCTCCACCCCGGATAACATTCCCACCCTCACATGTATTTCCCGTACTTTTTCCAGTTCAGATTCATCATACTCCTGCATGAGTGTATCTGCAATACTTTGTGCAATGGATACTTCGTGCATGTTCCTCTTTACATTACTTGATAAAATATAGCTAACCAACACTTATCCTCAACTCACCATTTTCATTCGTCAATGGAAATGGTTCAAGGTGCAGCTCTTCATTGTCGATACACCTGCCGGCAAGCTGCACGTTATATTGGTGTCCCATGCGGCAACTCAACACTTTGCCTTCCAATTTTCCGCTGTGCAACGGGAGTTCGCAGGCCGGGCAAAAATCCCTGTATGCATACAGGTTATCGCTGACCTTACAAAAGATGATAAAATTGCCTTCGATATTTTTTGAACGCATATCTCCATTTTCAAGGTTATGCGTACCCGTTACTTTTTCCCACCTTGTTGCAGTGTGTCGCGTATCATTTCCATTTATCGCAAGGGATGACATACTGCCACCTTCTATTTTTAGCTCAAGCAAATCGGGGCAGTGCTCTTCAATCGCCTGCTTGATGCCAAACTCCAGCGTGGAAGCGGAAGAGGGACAGCCCTTACAATTTCCTGCCAGCTTCAATGTGGCTATACCATCCGTGAGATCAATAATTTCCACACTCCCACCATGCGTATCCATATAAGGTCGCACTTTATCCAAAGCCATATGCAATCTTGTTTGGAGATCAAGCGGATGCAAGTCGTGGATCAGCAACAAGCCATTTACAAAATTATCTTCAATTAGTTTATTCAGGAGTTCCGTTGCTGCCGCTGAATTTCCACTAACAATAATATTTAATATTCTCTCCAGCCCATGGCCATAAAAGCTTAGGGTTTCCTGCATGCATTCCTGCATCATACTTTTTGCGTGGTCGTCAGGCAATAGGTCAATCTGCTCCAGCAAATCCTGTATGCGTTCGCTTTTCCTGTTTAGTTCGGTAACTTCTTCCTCTTCGGCACTTACTTTTTTCTTCCCGCTGCCTGTTGTATTGTTTATGACATCCTGCACGGCTTCCAGGTCATCTTTAGAGAAAATACTCATGTAAATTATTTTACGTGATAAATATCCTTTATAATTTCATTTACTAGTGTTACAGCATCTTTCACCGCACCGCTAACACTCTCTGAAAGTCCGATCTCAAATTCATCAACACTTTCGGGTTCGCAGGCCACAATTAATACCTTACCAGGCCAGGCGCCAATACCTTTTACAAACCGCAGTATGGTTGCGGGATCCGATCCATGAGGATCAATAGGACCGCCGTCTTCGAGATTGGTTTCTATGGAAGTTTCTTCAGGCTCTATTACGTAGAG
>JBDSPQ010000185.1:0-6577 GCA_039930305.1 Ginsengibacter sp.
GGGAGATATTCTTAATTCGCGGGAAATGTATTGAAGAATTGCCGGATAAAAAATCGGGAGCGCTTATATCATTGGTTGTGCCGTGGACATCATCCGTCCCACTTTGGTTCACCTGATAATTGAATTGAATTGTTGTCTCGTAAGTTTCCTACTCAAAGAACGGCACTCCCGGAATAGCATATTTTTTCATGGCATCTACATTTATCTCTACGCCAATACCGGGTTTTTCGGAGACAGTTATGAAACTGTTCTCAACCCACTCTCCATCGTAGGTTACTATTTCTTTAAACATGGGATCGGTATGAAAATAAGATTGCCATTCCATAATTAAAAAATTAGGCACAGAGGCACAAACATGGGCGGTAGCCATTGCACCAAGAAACGACGCCACCATATGCGGAGCAAAAGGCACATAATATAAATTGGCAAGATTGGCAATTCGCTGGCCTTCTCCGAGGCCGCCGGTTTTTTGAAGATCGGGCATCACAATATCAAGGCCACCTATTTCTAATATTTTTCTGAAACCATAGGCCATATAAAGATTTTCACCGGCGCAAATAGGTGTGCTGGTAGAGTCGGCAATAAGTTTATAGGCTTCCACATTTTCTGCAGGAATGGGTTCTTCGAGCCACATCAGCTTTAGCGGTTCGAGAAGTTTTGCAACCGCATGCCCGGTCACTGCATCATAACGGCCATGCATATCCACACAGATGTCAATGTTTGGCCCGACGGCTTCACGTGCTGCGCTTATCTGGTCAAACATGCGTTGTAACTCAGCAGGGCTCGCGGTCCAGTTATACGCATCATATTTATTAGGATCATTGGCCTGGTCTAGGTCAAATTTCATGGCATTAAAACCCATGCTCTTTGCCTTCAAAGCAGCATCGGCAAAATCTTTTGGCGTGGGCAGCTTACGCTGGTAAAGTGCTGTATCATTATACACTCTTACCTTATCCCGAAACTTTCCTCCCAGCAATTGATAAACAGGAAGGCCCAATGCCTTTCCGGCAAGATCCCACAACGCACTTTCAACAGCAGATAACACTGCTACATACATACCGGATTGAGCGCCCTGAAAAAATCCTGACTTACGTATATCCTCAAAAAGCCGGTGTACATTCAACGGGCTTTTTCCTTTGATCCGTTCTCCAAAATTTTTTACGAGATGATACGTTCCGGGAATTGCATCCACTCCTTCGCCACAACCCCAGATGTCCTGGTTGGTAAATATTTTTACAAAAAGGCTTCCTTTAATATACCCGCATTTGATCTCGGTAATTTTAAGATCTGACGGAGGTGAAGCCTTTGCGGTTTTTTCGATAGCATTTTCAAAACCCTGTCCGAAAGAAGCAAACGGCGCAATGGCTGCAGCCAGGGTGGCGTTGGTTATAAAAGATCTGCGTGAATTTTTCATCTATTTTATTTTAATTATTTAGTCATGAATTTAGATGGCGAAATAATTGCCATCCTTTTCTTCTTCGACACCAGGGATCGTAATTACCACGTCCTTTCTTTCAGCAATTCCTGTATCTGTTCTTTTGGAACCGGCAATTCATCAATGTGGTCGTTGAGCCATTTGGAAAAATCTCTTTCTATATCATCTGACCAGCGTGCATCTATTTGACCAGCGGTATATTTTCCTTCTCTCAAACGCAGGTGGCCAAACATATCTCTCAGCCTTACAATCTCTGAAGTCTTTACTACTTTCTCTGCTAAATGCGGTGGAATAAATACCACCAAACCCAATTTTCCCAACACAACATCTCCCGGCATTACTGTTACCTTACGGATAAGGGTAGGTGTATTTATACCAATGATCATTGTATTGATATCGTTTCCCGGGTTATGATACGAAGGGTCGTAGCTTGTATAATAAGAAGTAAAACCGCCAATTTCTTTTAGCCCTTCCAAATCTCTTATAGCACCATCATACACAATACCGTTTCCGCTTTTTGCATAAATGGCGTTTCCTACATTGTCCCCAATGGTAGGGCCATTCAATTTTGCACCGAATTGATTCACCACATACACGTCGCCTTTTACCAATAAATCCACCGGCCATGTGTTTTGTCCTCTCTTTCCCTGTTTCTTTCCCGCAGAGTCAATCACTTTCCACATATCAGGGCGACCAGGCATAAAAGTGGCTGTTACCGCACGACCTACTAATACGCTGTCCGGGTTAATAGTTTCCCATCCCTCTGCAATCTGGTAAGAAAAACCAGCGTTCTTCATGGTAGCCCATGCCTCCTCTACGCTCACGGCTTTCATCCTGCGAAGAATATCATCCGGCACTTTTGGCCTTCCATCAGCAAAGCGTTCTCCCTTCCATTCTGGAGTTAGAAAAATGAGTTGTTCTTTGGAGATCTGTTGGGCCATTACACCATCTGCGCACATAATAAAAACACAGGTGAATAATACAATTTTCAATTTTAACATGCTTTCGAATTTTATGTGTTGATGAAAAAAGTTCTCACTTGGTCCTTCTCCCGGGAGAGAGGAGCATTGCTTTTTATTGTGCAATCACGGCAGCATCAGTTTCATTTTCTGCTAACTCATCTTTAGGTACACGATGATGCCACCAGCTTGCAAGCGATGAACCCGTTACATTCATGGTGGTTCCAAAAATCACCGGAGCCAAACCTGCTGTTGCCATCTTTCCCATTGTCAACGCCAGTCCCGAAGCAAGCCCTGCATTTTGCATGCCCACTTCAAGCGCTATCGTTCGGCAATCCCTTTCCGGAAATTTTAATATTCGTGCGGACCAATAGCCGAAAAAGAATCCGGCAAGATTGTGGATCAGCGTGGCCAGGAGCAATAAGAAACCCACCTTTAATAAACTGTCTCTGCCGGCCGCTGTTATCACGATTAATACCGCCGCAATGCCTGCCATCGAAAAATAGGGCATGGCTTTATCGAGCCACTTGAATTTTCCATGCAGGAAATGATTAAATATTAAGCCGGCAACAATAGGGATGATCACAATTTTAGTAATGTCCCAAACCATTGCCCAGAAATTAATTTCAACATAACTTGACGCCAGTAATTTCATCAGCAATGGAGTAAGCAAAGGCGCCAGCAAAGTAGAGATGGTGGTAACAGACACAGAGAGCGCCAGGTTGGCCCGCGCCAAGTATGCCATCACGTTAGATGCTAATCCGCTTGGGCAACAACCTATCAATATAATACCGGCCGCTATTTCATCGGGGAAATTAAAAAGTTTTGAAACGGCCAGACCTACAAAAGGCATAATAGTATAATGGCAAATAATGCCCAATATAATTCCCCGCGGCATACGGATAACGTTCGCAAAATCTTTCAGGCTAAGTTCGGTGCCCATGCCAAACATGATAATTTGCAAGAGCGGTATCAACAACAGGGAAAACTTAAAATCACCGGCTGATACAAAATAGGCAGGATAGTACATCGCCATGCTTACGGCTGCCAGAATTAAAACGGTGTATGAAAAACCCTGCAATTGTTTACGGCTTCTGAAGGCAACAGCAAGACATGTAAAAAAAAGCGCGAGCAGCCATCCGGTCCAGCTATTCGGTATTTGAAAAATAAAATATAAATAGGCTATTAAAAAAATGAAGGCAGGAATAAAAAAATAATTGTAAACCGGGTTGGTAGCAGATGGCATTTTTAGTAAAAGTATTTCTGAAAAGCCCGGACAGGCTAATATTAAAAAATATACAAGCAGCAAATAATTACTGAAGGACAAATTAAAGAATATATATCAAATAAAGTGGCAAATGCAGGCAAAATAAAAATGATTGCCGGATCACGAGCCGCGTTGGAAGGGCTGGACATCTATTTAATAAATCACATCGCAGGAAATATCTACAATACACCAGCTAACTCCTCTGGCTCTTAATGTAGTTAAACATTCAAAAACGATAATACTAATCTATCCCTTACCTTAGCGAAGCACTTATTTCTGTTCGCTTAAAACTCTTCAACATGAAATATACCAGGAATCAATTTTTGAAATTAGCCGGCATGACGTTGGGCGGTACCGTGGCATTGCCCTCCTGTGCCAGTTCGGTTGCGCAGAATATTGCAAATGATACATCATTGAACTATGGGTTGTCGTCTTACACTTTCAGGAATTTTAGTTTAGATGATACCATAAAAATGACTCTACGGCTCGGTATTAAAAACCTCTCGCTAAAATCTATGCACATGCCCCTGGAGAGCTCCCCGGCAGAAATTAAGACAATAGCAGAAAAAGTAAGGGCGGCCGGTTTGAATTTTTATGGTGCCGGGGTCATTTATATGAAAACAAAAGAAGAAGTAGACAACACATTTGCCTATGCTGCCAATGCGGGGTTGAACATGATCATAGGCGTTCCAAATCATGAACTACTGCCATTGGTAGAAGAAAAGGTAAAGAGCACGAACATCGTATTAGCCATACACAATCATGGGCCGGGCGACAAACTGTACACCAGCCCCAACGATGTATATGATAAAATAAAAGGCCTTGATAAAAGGATTGGGTTGTGCATAGATATTGGCCATGTACAACGAATTGGCGAAGACCCGGTAGCGCTGCTGAAGAAATACCACGAACGGCTCTATGATATGCACATGAAAGATGTTACCAGCAGCACGGCCGACGGGGGCCCCGTAGAAATAGGCCGCGGAGTTATCGACATACCCGGCGTGATCAGAACATTGAAGCAAATAAACTACAAAGGCAATATGAATTTTGAATTTGAAAAAGATGGCGACGATCCTTTGCCTGGGATGTCTGAATCGTTGGGTTATATAAGAGGTATTGCGAAGATGACTTGATCGATTAACTCTCATTCACATTTTATTTTCGGGCGACGATGTGCAATTTAGAAAAGAGAAAATACTAATGGAGTTAAAAGTTAACAATGCGGCAATAGTTGATAGCAATGTTTTTCATTGAACCGGCGATTCTGGTTATCTTTTACGGATGAATCAACATACCATCGTTAGCAGAAAATAAAGAACGGTTATGATTGCTGATAATTATGTAATAACCGATAGTACCATTAAGGAACCACCAGAGTCTTTCCTGAAAAAATTAAAGTTTCTCGGCCCGGGATTTATTCTTTCGGCATCTATAGTTGGCTCCGGTGAGCTCATTGCTACCACTACACTTGGCGCCAGGGCTGGTTTTGTCGCCTTCTGGATCATTATCGTTAGCTGTCTTGTAAAAGTAGCCGTGCAGTTGGAATTTGGCAAGCAGGCAATTCTAACGGGCAAAACTGCTATGCATTCTTTTAATACACTCCATCGTGCGCCCAAAGGCAACGGCAACTGGGTTGTCTGGACGGTATTTATTTTGCTTTCCCTCAAAATAATACAGATAGGTGGCATTCTCGGAAGTGCTGCTATTGTATTATCTATGCTGTTTCCCTTTGCACCCGTTTATGTATGGGTATTTATTATTGCCATCCTTGCGGCGTCAATGATCTACAAAGGATATTATAAAGTAATAGAGAAAGTATCTCTCGTGATGATCGCCATCTTCACCTTGTCTACCGTCACCGCATTGTTTGTATTGCGCTATACACCATTCAGTTTTTCCGTTGCAGATATTGCTGAAGGGCTGAAATTTAAATTTCCGCCTGCAATTGTCGCGGTAGCCTTTGGAGCATTCGGGATTACCGGTGTCGGCGCAGACGAAATCATCGCCTACAATTACTGGTGTATCGAAAAAGGCTATGCGGCGTATACTGGTCCCCGTGATGAAAGTGATGCATGGAAATTAAGAGCCCGCGGATGGATAAAGGTGATGTACATTGATGCGCTGCTTGCCATGGTTATTTATACAATTGTTACTGCGGCATTCTTTCTGCTCGGCGCAGCAGTGCTACATGGACGAAATGCCATACCCGAAGGAAATGCAGTGATAGAGACGCTGGCGCTTATCTACACACAATCGCTGGGGCCCGGTGTAAAAACAATGTATCTCTTCGGGGCTTTCTTCGTTTTGTTTTCCAGCGTCTTCGCTTCACTCGCAGCATGGACGAGGGTCTTCCCGGACATTTTCGGGCAAATGGGATGGCTTAATTTTTTTGATACCACGCAGCGAATAAAAACAGTAAGCATACTTGCATGGGTAATTCCAATGATATGGGCCCTTACCTACCTGTTCATCAGCCTGCCGGTCTTCATGATTTTGTCAGGCGGCATTGTGGGCTCATTCATGCTTTTTGTAGTGGTATATGCCGCGATCATTTTCCGGAATCGGCGGGCAAAATTTATGAATTCAGGCTTCTTCTATAATGCAGCATTCCTGGTTAGTATATTATCAATTGTTACGATTGGCGTATATGGGTTGGTACAGCTTTTTTCAAAATAGATTTTATAAAACTTAAAAATAAATTTACGATGAGCCATTTTCTTCACCGCAGAAAGTTCTTAGCCTCCCTTGCATTGTTACCGGCATTACCCGCCGGTATGTTGCGTGATACAAAATCAGGAAAGTTGGAAAAAACAGGGGATAAAAGCCATTTAAAAACAAGCCTCAATGCTTTCTCTTTTAATACAGCGCTTACGGACGGCAGCATGACCATTAGTGATATGCTTGATTTCTGCG
>JBDSPQ010000186.1:0-4125 GCA_039930305.1 Ginsengibacter sp.
TAGCTACTAAATTACTAAACATATTGGTATTAGGTTACTCCTTATATTTGCTTTGCGTTCTAAATGGTTAACCCTATTTTTTTATTTTCAAAAAGTAAATGGTAATTCAGGAAAATATCATTTGCTATGGTTTTTCGTCCCCCTCTACCAATTCAATTGCTCTTAAAAAAAGATGGAAGAAGCTTTCGTTACCTCTACCCAAAATTTTACCTTCCAGGGCTTTTGCTTCTGCGGTTCTTCCGTAAAATTTTGCCGATACCCATTCCATTGGGGGAGATTTTTTTTCATTTGAAATATTCCAGGTACTTAGTGAATCCTGAACGTGTACCCAATCGTTCATGATTACTTGAGCTTGTTCTTCTTTTTTAAATTTTTTTAGAACGGCAATAGAAATATAATTACCGGTAGCACTTCCTAAAGAAATAATTTTTTCACGATCAGTAGAAAAATTCATTATATTACGATATTGTTGAAACGCTTTTTTTTCATCTCCTGATTGTTTTTCACAATAAGCCAGCAAAAAATCCTGCAGCCTATAGTCAGGATCATAAGGCATTCCGCTACCAAGATTTTCAGGAAATTGTTTTGCCTGCTCGAGGTAAGGAATTGCCTCCTTATATTTTTTTTGCTCTATGTTACTGAGTGCAAGAGCAATGTTAGCCATTACAAATATTTGCTGTCCTTCCCTGGCGCCTTCCTGCGGAAGAATGAGCGTGGAATTCAGTACCTCAATACATTCTTTTGGCTTCTTCACATTCAACAAAGCCTTTGCATAGTCAATACCGATTACTGCATTGGACGGAAATTTTTTATAAGCTCCTTTTGCATTTTTAAATTGTTCCGGAAATAAACCATTTGATTCATAAAAATTAGTAAGTGCATTCCATGTGCGCCATTCGTTGGGATCTATTTCCTTTGCCTTCAAAAAATCTTTTAGTACTTTATCTTTTTTATTTTTATCATCATTAAATAAGATACCTCTTGAAATATAGAAGGGTGCAAAATCAGGTTCGCCGCCGCATTGGTCAAATAACTGTTTTGCTTTAGTGAGATTATTATTAGTCCATTGAATTAACGCTGCATAATAAAGAGCTTTCCATGAATGATATTGCTGTTCAGCCCATTCCAGCACTGCCATGCTTTCAGGGCGAAAAGGGAATATCAGCTGGGGGGAAATTGCTTCCGCTTTATTGAGATATTCTTTACTTTTTTGTTGAGAGCCATTTTTATATAAATAGGCCAGCCAATGATAAACAGTGGGATGCGCAGGCGCCAGTTCAAGCACTCTAATTGCTTCGTCATTCATTCCCGTATTGGCATATTGTATTGCCAGTTCAATATATGTTTCCTGCGGAAATTCATTTTGTATATCACCCTGAAATTCATTCCTGTTTTTGGTAGTATCAACAGCAGATAAGTATCTTTCAAATTTTGCATAATTATTTAACGGATCAATTTGCAAAAGTTTATCAATAGCTTCTTTTGCCTGGACGGCGTTATTTTGTTTTCGGTAAGAAGATATTAAGTATGACCATGCAGACAAATTATATTTATTAAAGTCCAGCGATTTTCTTGCGCACCTGGCAGCCTGTTCAAAATCTTTTCTCTTTAATTCAATTGCTGCGAGTTCTGCGTAAGCGGCGGAGCGATATTCCATGGTTTGTGAGGCAATGCTAAATGCTTCTTCCGCGTCATAAAGGTTATCTAATTTAAACTCCAGCGCTCCATAAATAAAATTGGCTGCTCCATCGTATGCACTGAATTCAAAAACTCTCCGGGCATATTTTATTGCTTCTTCATATTCGCCCTGCCGGTAATACAATTCGGCAATCCTTGCAAGCGCCTCACTATTTGAGGGAACTCCCTTAATGCATTGTTTATAAAGTTTCAATGCTTCGGTGTAGTTGCGCATGGCATTCTGCTCTTCACCCATCCTGAACAATCTTTCGGCAGAATTAAAATCTGTTACTGTCTTTCCGGTAACTACCGGCCGTGAGACAATGCTTTCAGGTTTATTAGAGAAATATAATTTTTTGTTACCGAGGTTAACCGTGAGTGCATCCTTTGCAAAGTTCGAAATGGCAAATGAACGGCTGAATGTTTTCATCGTTTCTAGCTTTACATTTTCTGAAAAAACTTTATTGCCGTTTACCAAGATCACAAGGCTGTCTTCCAATTGCTGCAATGGGCTAAAAGTTACGGTTAGGCTATCTTTAGTTGTACTCACATTCAATGTACCATACTGGCTCGCATCCGCCATACCCATCGTCCCTTTTACCGGGAACCAGTAATCAGTTTTTGTTTCGGCATAAAAAGGTCTATGTGACAATTGCCTGAATGGGCTGTGGTAGCCACTCCTTTCTGCAGCCTGGTTTAGCTTAACACCGGATTGTGCTTCTATGTACTGCCCGTCGTTATCAGTCAACAGGTCTTCCCATATCGCGCCATCGCGTGCAAGAGACCATATCCATAATTTTTTTCCCGGAGCATCAGCGTAAGAAGACCAGTGGCCGAAACCGAAAGATGAATTTTTCCAATACCCGCCAAACCAGTTACGGTAATCACCTACCACGTGGTAAGACTTGCTGCCACCGAAATTATTGTTCTTATATGGGGAAACATCACGGCCATTATCTATAGGCCATGAGCTTGCCAAACCATCGTGACCGATATGATGATTGCCGGGGAAATAAAATTGCAAGTCGTCACCGGCTTTGAAGGCGGCATTCTCCCAGGATAAATAAGCCTGGTGCAATGGAAAGGGATTGAACCAAAGCGCTTCGGTTTCAAAATACGCTTTATCCTTTGGCAAATTTATCTTAATCCTCCATTCGCTGCGCGATGCAAGATCTAGGCCACCAACCACACAGCTCACACTGCTATCCGGGTTCGTCAATAATGTGTAATCAACAGGTGCAGCAGCCCAGGGCGCATGGCCCAGGTCAAGGCCAAAATTATGTTCTATACCTCCGCTTGTCCACGGCCCTCTTATACCAATGGCGCGAAATTTTATGACATGATTTAAATAAACGAATTCCTTACCGGTTGACTTTTCAATAGCGCCCATCACTTTTCCGCCCACTTCGGGCAGCACGGTAACGGTAATGAAATCGTTCTCCAACTTTACTACTTTCCATTTTTTATTTTCACCCTTATCCGTGTACCCGTCAATCATAAAGTATGGATAGAACGGCGCTACTTTTTTGTTGATGGCCACAGCCGGCAAAGGATTAGGATCAGAGAAAGGATAAGTTTTTATCGTTTGATATTCTTCTGTTACGGATACATTTTGCGCATATACAATTGCAGGAAATATGGAAATAAAAAACATTCCTAAATATCTATTCTTAGTTGTATGATGCATGTATATCCTTATCATGGAAAAAATGGATTGGTATGATGTGCGGATTTTAATGATGCAAATTTGGATTCAGTTGTTGATCCTGGTAGGGATATGGCGCCCAATAAAAAGTGTGCGCAGCATCGACAGGCATTTTGTTTATCGTTTCTTCTGATGGGTCACGGTCTGAATTGGCCATTGCCACTGTTTCTGTCCTTATAAGATCAAACCATCTTGCACCACCCGGTTCTACCCCGGCGAATTCCCATGCACGTTCAGCCAATACCGAATCCCTGAAAGCATTTTGTGACAAGCCCGGAATTAAATCATTTAAACCGGCCCTGTTCCTAACCTGATTAATAGCATTGTAAGCAGTTGCATCAGGGGAGCCGGACATACTTTGTGCTTCTGCATAAGTAAGTAACACTTCTGCATACCGCATAAGATACACGGTACGGCTATCTATCCAGTTATCATTGGCATGCGTAGCAGGATTATAATATGCATCGAACCTGTATTTTTGAATGTAAGGATGTTTGTTAAGCGTATGTTGCCAATCAACAACATTTGCAGGATCATTATTAACAAAATACTGAGTTTGATAAGTAGCGTCTTTACGCGGGCCTGCAGGAAACTTTTTATAAAAATTAATTTCTCCGTAGCCATCTCCCCAGCCACCTTCTTCTTCCGGCTGAAATGAATTAGGCCTTGCATTGCCGCTGTTATTTCCCCAGGCATCCGGCACATTTGCATTATAAAAGACACCGTATATTGTTTCGTGGTTG
>JBDSPQ010000187.1:0-3859 GCA_039930305.1 Ginsengibacter sp.
GAAGGAAATATCAAGCATGCGCAGTTTACCCTGAACGACCAGTTGTTTATTGCCATGGACAGCTCCGGGGCCCATGGCTTTACTTTCAACGAGGGCGTATCAATGGTGGTTCCGTGCGACAACCAGCAGGAAATAGATTATTACTGGAGTGCGCTTACGGCAGATGGAGAGGAATCACAGTGTGGATGGCTGAAAGACAAATTCGGTGTATCCTGGCAAATTGTTCCGGCCATTCTCGGAAAGCTGATGAGTGATCCTGCAAAAAGGGATAATGTGATGAAAGTAGTAATGCAGACAAAGAAATTTGAGATTGCAGCGCTGGAAAATGCGTAACGCCTATTTTACGCTAAATCATTTTTATGAAACTGACAACTCCTTCAAATTTTGATGATTACATCGCTGGCCTTCCAAAAGAAGTTCAAAATATTTTGAAATCGGTGAGGCAAACAATAAAAAAAGCCGTACCTGCGGCAGAAGAATGCATAAGCTATGGCATGCCAGCTTTTAAATATAATGGCAAGGCGCTGATCTATTTTGCCGGGTACAAAAGTCATATTGGTTTGTATGCCACGCCATCAGGGCATGAGGCTTTTGCCAAAGAATTATCTAAATACAAAAAGGGGAAAGGGTCGGTGCAATTTCCAATCGATCAGCCGATGCCGTTAGGCCTCATTGCGGAAATGGCAGCATTCAGGATGAAACAATTAGATAAAAATGAAAATAATTTTCTTGCTGAACTTTCCGCACCTGCCAGGCGTGCGCTGAAGAATAGAGGAATAAGCACTTTACAACAGCTAGCAAAACATTCTGTAATTGAAATCCTCAATCTTCACGGGATCGGCAAAACAACTATTCCAAAATTGGAAAAAGCGCTGAAACGAAAAGGGCTTTTGTTTAAACTCTGATTACACATGTAAAAATTGTTGCTTAAAAAAACGATAACGTCAGTTTGCGTCTATAACCTTCGAAAGCGAAATTAGTTGGTGGCTGGTTTTTATTCTTAAGATTCCGAGCTTGAACCTGTTCAAAAAATGTCAGTTAGACATCAAAAAAAACAGCCTCACAAATAAGTAGAGAGGCTGCAGGTAACTAATAAAATGGCTTGCGGGGCACAAGTAAAAGATTTCAAACGTTCCTGGTAAATTATTAGTATAGAAAAAGCAGCACAATAAAATGCCTTTCTATGATGTCCAAGGCGTTATTCTCAGGCTTGAGAGATCAAAAACTGAAGATCATTTTTGCCCTAAGGCTTTAGCAATAGCTTTCCCGGCAAGTGGTTCCATAATTCTATATCCCTCCAGCGTCGGATGCACACCATCCAGCGATAAGTTTACCGGTAAACCATTACGCTCGTCCTTCATCGCATTGAAATAGTCCAGGTAAACAAAATTGTTTTTGTTGCAATACTCTTGAAGCATTTTGTTCAGCCTTACCACTTTACCTGCAGGCTCCATACCGGGCCGCCAGGGAAAGTCGTATGCGGGAAGTACGGAAGATATCACTACCCGTATACCCGCTGCATTGGCAAGCTGTGCCATGGATACGATATTGCCATAAGTTTCTTCGAGGGTCATCGGGCCAGTATTGCCAGCTATGTCATTTATGCCAGCAAGAATTACTACCACGGCAGGCTTAAGATCGATTACATCAGGCCGAAACCGCAGCAACATTTGGGGCGTGGTTTGCCCGCTTATACCACGGTCAATATAATTTTTACCCTCAAAGAATGATGAGTCGGCCCTTATCCATCCATCAGTAATAGAATTGCCCATAAATACTACTCGTGGCTTTGAGGAGGTTGTTTTTGCAAGGGCTGCATTGGCATCTTTATACCGGGCGAAATTTGCCCAGTCGGTATGGAAGTGCTCTTCATTTTTTTGCTTCATCTCATCCAGTTCCCAGTCCTTGAATTTTTTTGCCCACTCAGGCGGATGCTGCAATTTTAGATAACCTTTTACCCTAAGCCAGTCGCCAAAACGGTCTATCCATGTGTCCGACGGAAGATGCTGCACCCGCATACCGAAGCCATGGCCGCCGGTGGAGTACATATGGATTTCAGCAGCGTGCTTTGATTTTAGCCATTGTTCGTACAGATTGGCGCTGTGCGGCGCCAGGCCCAGTCCATCATCAGAGGCAGCAGCAACAAATAATGGCGGAGCATCAGGGGAAATTTTGCCAACCATTTCCTGCGGGAAAAAAGCATAAATGGGCGCTATAAAATCAGGTTTATTTTGAGACGTGTAATCAAAAGCCGATGCAGCCGCAACAGTGCCACCTGCAGAAAACCCCATAATGCCGATCTTGTTTTCATCGAGGCCATATTCTCCGGCATGAGCGCGAACCCAGGCGATAGCATTCCTTCCATCGGCAACAGCGAGTGGTATCACATTCTTATTTTCTTCCCCGAATTTAGCTTTGTCTTTTCCCGTCATTTCTGCTACAGGATCATCGGTGAAGCTGCGGGCAAGCCTATACTTTAGCACAAAGCAGGTCACCCCTTTCTTCACCAGCCATTTTGCTACATCATATCCTTCGCTGTTTATTGATAAAGCATGAAATCCTCCACCCGGGCAAATGACGATTGCAGTGCCTGTTACTGACATAGAATCCGGAGCGAATACGGTAAGCGTCGGCTTTGAAACATTGTAAACCGCTTTTGTTTTCCAGGCATTACTGTCACTTACTGCTTCATTCCAGGTCCAATCTTCAGAACCGGGCGCAACGCCATTATACAACTGTATCACTTTTTCCTGGGCCCAGCCACTCACAGAAAGTAAAATCATTGATAAAAGGAATAGCAATCGTTTAATCATAAATAAAGTTTTTAAGAAAAGAAAATGAATATAGAATATTTTTCTTATTGAGATTTGGTTAGGCAATAAAAAACCAAAGGCCACATGGCTGGTTATTTATTTTCAAGGCCAAGATTTTTATGGCCCCGCAACTGTATTAGCACGGCGATGGCAGATGCATGGAGAAGGGAAACCGTTTCACATATTTCAACGGGTGAAAGTGCAATTTTGAAAACAAACAATTGGTAAAAGCTTTCGCAGGGGCATTGCGAAAAGGGCTAGGAAGGCGTTTTGGCTCATTGTTTACAAGCGCTTCAAAAACAGTTCTGCTCTATCCTGAAAACCGAAGAATTTTTTACGTCTAATTAACACTACCTAGGAGCAGCATTTTTATTTTTGAAGCAGCAAAATAAACAAGAGCAAGTAATATTTGTTATCATCTAATAATTTACACCCTAAAAATATTCGCATGCCAGAGGGTCCCTCCATACTTCATCTAAAAAATAGTCTGCTACCCTTCAAAGGAAAAATCGTAAAGCAGGCCGGCGGTTATAACGACATGCCCACAGCCTGGATCAACAGGAAAAGACTTTTGGAAATTCTTACGTGGGGCAAGCATTTACTTTTTGTTTTCACCAATGGAACTGTGAGGGTGCACCTCGGCCTTTTCGGAGACGTTTTAATAAATGAAAGAAAAAAGGTGAACAGGTCATTTTTCCTAGAATTTGCAAAAGGAGAAATCAATGGATATGTGGTGCGAACAAAGAAGTTGGAAAAAGCTCCTGAAGATGAATATGATTGGCGGGTTGATATACTTAGTAAGCAATTTGATCCTGCCTTTGTAAAGGAACAATTAAAAAAACACTCTGGTGACACTATTGATGATCTTTTAATGAACCAAAATATCTTTTCAGGTGTGGGTAATAAGATACGTAATGAAGCGCTGTATCGGGCGGGCGTACATCCATTGAGCATCACCGGTAAAATACCCGCAGCGCAGATAAGTAGGCTGATAAAAGAAGTGGTAAAGTATGCGGAAATTTTTTACAACGAATTAGAAACAACCG
>JBDSPQ010000188.1:0-4059 GCA_039930305.1 Ginsengibacter sp.
GTAGAGGAGGGGTGTAAAAATTTAGCTGGATAAACAAAATAATCCTGCATGCCACCATCTACATGCACGCCCAAAACCTGCAGGTGTTCTCCGCAATTGGTTCTGCCTCTTCGTACTGCCTGTCCTATTACATCATTATAATAAGGCTCCACGCAACAATGATCTCCAACGCTTACATTGGTTACATCTTCCGCAATGTTCATCACTTCCACTGCCAGTTCGTGACCCAGGATCCTGGGATATTTAAAAAATGGCTGGCTGCCGTTGAAAGCATGAAGATCGGTTCCGCAAACACCTATTTTTTTTACTTTAATCAATGCCTCTCCATTTTGCAAATGCCCGCAGGGCATCGGCGCATTACAGGCTTCCCACTCGCCCGGTCTATTAAGTCTTATAACTCTCATAGTCTTTGGAATCATCTCTTTTTCATAATTACTGTAGTTATCTTATCGAAGATTTCTTCCGGTAATTTTCCCGACTGCCAGTCGGAAACTGTAGCTTTTATTTGTTCGGTATTCCTGGCGCCCATAACGATGCGATCTGCCTCGGCAATAGAAAATAAATAACGCTGTGCTAAAGTGGGTAAAGGCATATCCAGTGAATCTGCAATGGCTTTGACTTGTATGGCAATATTCAAATCTTCTTCAGTGATCCATTGCCCATCTGCACCGTCTTTTTTATATTTTTCAAACCGGTTACCCAATAATGAAAAGTGTAAGGCAGACGCTGCATAATATGCGATTCCTTCTTTTTTGTATTGCTGAATCTCACCATCAAAAACACTAAGATTACAGGCATCCATGCGCAGGTACCCTGACACGACATCAAAATTATCTTCGGTTATGTACTGCATAAACTCGGGAGTAGGATTTCCACCAACACCCAGCCTCCGTGTTAATCCCAATGCCTTAAATTCTTTTAAACTATCGAGTATTCTTTCTATTTCATTTAGTGGAACCTTATGTGGTTCGTGCAAAAAAAGTAAGTCCAGGTAGTCCAGGCCCAATGTGTCCAGAGTATTATGAATACTGCGTTTCATGCCTTCGGAAGAATAATCCAGTTTCATATCGAAAGCGTCCTCGCCCTTTAATCTGCCAATCTTGCTACTCACAAAAGGTTTGGCACCTTTCCATTGCCTTAATGCTTTGCCCACATACAATTCTGAATTAGCATAAGAGGGAGCGGTATCGAAAACCGAGATGCCATTATCGAGCGCATACAAAAGTGCCTCTATGGATTCCGATTCCTTTACTGGCCCCCAAACGCCTCCGATACCGGATGTGCCGTACACGATGCGGCTTTGGTTTTCAAATGCTTTGCTTTTGGAATAGTCTCCTTCAAAGTATGTAGGTCCCATCATCTCTTAAAAATTTACTGTTGCTCCTCCATCAACTGGAAGGATGACTCCCGTAATATATTTTGCGGCTTCAGAACTTAAAAACACCGCGGCATTTCCTATGTCTTCAGTTTTTCCGAAATGATCCATAGCAATGCGATTTGTAATCTTTTCTTTTCGTGCGGGGTCCTGGTTTATAGCATTGAGAAACATATTGGATTCTATCCATCCCGGGGCTATGGCATTCACTCTCACGTTGTCTTTGGAATATTCTGTTACGAGCGAATTCACCAATCCCGTTAGGGATGTTTTCGAAACGCTGTATGCAACCACGCGGTCAATTCCAAACAATCCTGTCATTGAACCGATCATTATTATAGAACCTTTTTTTCTTTCCAGCATTTTATGTGCACACTCCCTCGTGAGGCTAAAGACGCTCAAAAGATTCGTTTGAATTATACGTTCAAAATCAGCATCGGTGGTTTCCTGCGCCCACGCTTTGTGATGTATTCCTGCGTTGTTTACCAAAATATCAATTGGACCAATATTGTTTTCAATATCATTAACGAGGTTTGGAATTTTATCTCTTTCGGTTACATCGTTCACCCTGTAATCCGCTATGGCGCCCAGTTTGGCGGCAGCTTCTTTCAATACACTTTCACGCCTACCGGTGATGACCACCCTGGCACCCGCATCAATAAAGGCTTTGGATATACCCAAACCAATTCCCGTTCCCCCGCCGGTGACTAACGCCAATTTTCCTTCTAACGAAAAAGCTTCCAATCCCATATCCTTATTTTATTTCGGTTAAATGTTCATCTAAAAAATTAAACCCCCAGCCCGGTAAATCGTGTGGCTGGGCATAACCATCCTGTATCACCATAGGATTATCTATCAAAGGATCTACCCAATCAAATGACTCCGCTCCAACTCCGTTGGAAATAGTACATAACAAAGGCACATCATAGTCTTTGTAATAATGAGGCAGCACAGGCAGGTGAAAACTTTTAGCCAGCGCCGCACTTTCACGCCAGGTTTCAACGCCTCCAATTCTTACAATATCCGGCTGCCAAATGTCTAATGCATTTCTGCTGACGAGCTCCCGCAATGGCAATGTATCAAACTCTCTTTCGCCCATTGCAAGCGAAATGCCTGTCTGTTTTTTCAATACCTCATACGATTGAAAATCCTGGTGATGAACCGGTTCTTCAAACCAATTAATATTTAAATCTTTTGCTGCATTTGCCAGCTTTATTGCAGATGGCAAATCCATGCCCTGGTTGGCATCCATCATTATATCAACTCTATCTCCGACTGCCTCACGAACTATTTTTAGCCTTTCAATATCTGTTGCTACTTTGGGCGAACCAACTTTTATTTTGACGGCTTCAAATCCACGGTTTATGTAGCCCGTAACTTCATCAATCAATTCATCAGTTGTATAGGATAGCCATCCGCCACTACCGTAGATGGAAACTTTTTCTCTGTGAGTGCCCAATATTTTATGGATAGGTAATCCAAGAAATTTTCCCCAGGCATCCCACATCGCAATGTTTACGGCAGCTTGCGCCCATCTCAGTATTCCCTGGTTTCCAAAATATTCGGCGAGGTCATCAAGTTTTTTATAGACCACGCCAGTTTCGTTTGCTTTGTAGCGCTGCACAACCGGCAGAACATCTTTCAGTGCACCTACTATCGCGTTTGGAGAATATTGAAATGTCAACATGTAAGATTCCCCTATAATCCCGTTCTCCAACTGTAACCGTAATACTAAAAAGGAAATTTCGGAAAGGGTATGTGTTGCATCGGAAATTGGTTTTTTTAATAAAGTGGATGCCTTATAAATCTTTGCTCCACGAATGGCTGTATCCTGTGTCATTTTTCGTTTATCTAACATTTTCTATTTTGATTAACTTCTATCTTATTCAGGTGCATTGTTGATTAAAAATGAAAGTTATAAACCCCCATTCTTTTTTAATTACTGCTTTGATAAATAGCGATATTAATTGGCCATAATATTTAAAAAAAAAGAAAAAAGAATGGAGTGAAGATATATCGCTCAGTCCTTTGTTGGTTCCTATATTCTTCCAATTGTTTGTGCTATTTTGCTCCACCAGGGTTTGAAGTGATTTAGCCTGTTCGTTTTTTCAATTAACCGGATTCAACAAACCAGATACAGGTGCTGACACGAAATATCTTACATCATATTCCCTGGACTGTATAGGTTTTTCCCGTTTCGGTCTTGAATTCCACTACCTGGTTGGGGAGTATCTTAACCGCAATAGATTTTCCATTTGAATGTACCTTCACCTTATTACCTGTTTTTATACTGCATGGCATACCTGCTTTGGATAGTATCTGCAAAGTAGAAATAGAATTATTTTTCCAGCTAAAGTCCAGTTCAAAACCTCCCCTTGCACATACTCCTTTAAATTGGCCATCAGCCCATTCTGAAGGGAGTGCAGGCAGCAGGTCTATATAGCCCTCCTGGGATTGGACAAGCATTTCCGAAATTCCGGCCGTCATTCCCAATGTGCCATCAACTTGCATCGGCTTCCCGCACATGGCGAAAAGCGATTTGAAACACTGCTCTTTTAAATAGCCTTTAAAAATTTTGTTGGCCCTGTCACCGTCCCTTAGGCGTGCCCATAGGTTTGTCTTCCAGGCCCGGGACCAACCAGAAGCATCATCGCCCCTTAATTCCAACACTTTTTTAACGGGTT
>JBDSPQ010000189.1:0-2583 GCA_039930305.1 Ginsengibacter sp.
CCGGGACAACCATCCAATTGTTGGATACTCAATACAGAATGCATGAAGCTATAGCGGGATTTTCGAATAAATGGTTCTACGAGGGTTTAATGAAAACTCCACAACGCGGATCTGACTCATCTTTTCACCTCACCTTTATTGACACAGCCGGAGCAGGGTATTTCGAAGAAAGAAGGGAAAATGGCGTTAGTTTTTACAACCGTGGTGAACTAAATATAGCAAAAGAACTTCTTGACAAGTCCGAATTGTCTACGATAGATACTGCATTTATTTCACCTTATGCAGCCCAAGTCGGTATCGCAAACGATTTGCTTTCTTCAAGGGGCGTAAGGACCAGTACGATAGACGGCTTTCAGGGGCAGGAAATGGAAAATATTATTATTTCACTTGTGCGTAGTAATGACGAAGGAGCTATTGGTTTTCTAAAAGACTACCGGCGCATGAATGTTGCCATGACACGTGCTAAAGAGCAATTATTTATAATAGGAGACAGTAGTACTATTGGCTCCGATTCTTTCTACCACGAATTGCTTAGTTATATCGAAGCTCATGGAAATTACAGATCCGTGTGGGAGTTTGATGTAATGTTATTATAAACAATCACATTCCTTTAAAAGGCAGATTTGTAATTGAGCTTTAATTACTGTTGGGTATATAACAATTTCAAATAGTTGAACCTTTTTTCTTAAACAATTCAAGACTTCTTTTAGTAAGGGTGTCACCTTTCTTTTTTTTACTTTGGGTAAATAACCCTGCATCCCAGAAGCATTGTCTGCTGACAGGACGAACGTATCCATTTTTATAAATGTAATGTTCGATGTTTTAAGCAGGCGAGGTGGCGAGGGCCATGAGGTCATTTATAGCAAATGACTGCGCTTGTATTTTACAGAAGCAAATACAAGAAGCAATAAATACCAGTAAGATTATCCTCGTAAAATTATATATTAAGCACACTGGAAAGATGTTCTAAACAATGGATGAGGTAACTAAAAAGTTCAAATCCATTATCAGAACCGGACACCTGTTTTTATTTCGTCTCGGGAAAAATAATAACGTCGTAAACGAACATTGGCAGATTTTCCTTTGCAACGCTTAAGGCACTCAGTGTTTTTTTATTAAAAATATTTTCTTCGTTACATCCCTGGCAATTGAGCATTACCCCTGTTGTTGTAAAATTAATTTTCCCCTGATCGGAAGGTTTTACCATAAAACCCATCTCAGATTGAGACCCATATATTTCAAAGTCACTTTCATTTAATAACAGTAATTCACGAAGAGTCATCCCGGGATAAATTCCGTTTCCAAGCTTCCATTCGTTCTTTGCGATTACCCATTTGGAAGCGACCGCTTCCACTGTTGGCGCTACCTTTGTGACGAGAATATATGAGAGCTTATTAAGGTTAACCTCGTCGCCCCAGACAAACACTACCTGGCGGCTGCTTTTCCCAAACAATACCGAACATTTCTTTAATTCGTTCTCGGAAAAATAGTACAAGTCACGCTTTACATTCTGGATACCAAAAAAGCTGGAAAGAAATTCATGAGAATCGAATTGTAGCAGATCATTGGCGTATTTAATATTCGTTATTTGCGGAATGGCTTTTTCTTCAAGCTTAAATGTATAAGCCGGTGCATTATCTTTTGTGTAGCGAGTGGCTTCAATTACAACGTTTCGCTTTTGAAAAATTATAGACGGAGCCGTATTTAAATTAGCAGTAGTGTCAAAAATAAACCCTTTTTTAATTAAAAAGTCTTGTCCATTTTTAAATTCCTGCAGCACATTTGTATGAAAACAAAAAAATCTGGAAGTGTGTTTTTGATAAAGATCAATGCTTCTTCTTGAAATTGTATCCGGGCTTCTGCGCTTCATTTTTTGCTCAAAACAAGCAATCAGGCTACTGTCATCGAGATCACTTTTCAACGCAAAACCATTTCTACCCATAAAGCGATCAATATTTTTCGATGGTAACGATGCGAGGGTAATGAGGTCGTCAACATTAAAAGACTGGCCGTAAGAAAAACTTACAGAAAGCATCCCGGTAAAAAATACAAGTAGAAGTCTCTTCATTTAAACAATTAATCATTAAAATCTAGTATTTGTTTTTCTAAAGGAAGGTGGAGTGGGGTATCTGCCGAAACCCAGAGGTATCAGGAATCGCCTAAATTAAGCTCTTTTCTCAATATCCCAAAATTTTAAGAAAAATAGTCTTGATATTATCCTTCCGGCATCCAATTTCACGGCTGCGTGCAGCATTAATGATACATTATGGTTTCGTATACGCTGGGTTTATTAAATATGTTTTTCATATTGAACCTTCTCTTCGATATTTTCATAATTTGTACTTATTCAGATCATGCTCGATAAATCTATTAAAATGATTTTTAATAAAACATCATTGCTTTTCCTTATGCTACTTCAACTCTCAGGGGCATATTCTTTGGCACAAAATCCGGCTTATAAAGATTCTATTGTTGCTTACCAGCAGCAATATATCTCTACACACGAAGTAGTGGGTGCTGCCGACCGGAAATACCTCCACTTTTACGAACCAGATATTTCCTACAAGATTCGAGGTCAATTCA
>JBDSPQ010000190.1:0-3915 GCA_039930305.1 Ginsengibacter sp.
ACCTATTACCCGTTAATTTATGTGGGACGTATATAAAAAAGGCTTTAAGGCATACTTGTTACTTGAAAAATCTTTAGCTTCCAATTCTATAGAAGCTTACCTGCACGATGTAGACAAATTCACAGACTACCTTTCTTTTGCTAATCTTTCTATATTACCCCGCGATGTGCAACTTCAACAGCTCGAAAATTTTTTGAAGTGGATAGGTGAATTGAATATGACCCCTGCTTCGCAATCACGGATTATTTCCGGTTTAAGAAGTTTTTATAAATATTGTCTGCAGGAAAATGTGTCTTCTAATGACCCCACTTCTCTGCTGGAGACACCAAAGCTGCCCAAGCACCTGCCGGATATTTTAAGTTTCTCTGAAATTGAAAAAATAATAAATTGTATTGACGTAAGCTCGGCAGAAGGCACCAGGAATAAAGCCATCGTCGAAACGTTGTATAGTTGTGGCTTAAGGGTAAGCGAACTGGTAAATTTACGATTATCATGTCTCTATTTTGAAGATGGGTTTGTGAGAATTATTGGAAAGGGTGACAAGGAACGCCTTGTCCCTGTTGGAATTCCTGCGATAAAATATATTTTGCTTTATGTGAATAATATTCGCACTCACATAAGCATTGTGCCAGGTAATGAAGACATAGTGTTTCTGAACCGACGGGGCAAAAAGCTATCCCGTGTAATGATATTTTTAATCATAAAACAACATGCAAAAAAAGCTGGTATATCAAAAACAATTTCGCCACATACTTTTCGACATTCTTTTGCAACACACCTTGTAGAAGGGGGAGCCGATTTACGAGCGGTTCAGGAAATGCTGGGCCATGAAAGCATTACCACCACAGAAATCTACACACATTTAGACAGGGAATATTTAAGAGAAGTATTGCACCAGTACCATCCGGCATTTAAAAAATAAAAATTGTTAGCCCGGATAAAAGGTGATTAAAAATAATCATTTACTTTCCATAACCACGTTTGGACCAGACAGTGCAACTTGCGAGATATTGGTAACTCTTTTCCTATAGTTTTTGAACATGCTCATCCATTTTAGTTTCAGTACGCCAAAAATCCCTTCTTTTACAATCCCTTTATTCATTTTGGATATACCATATTTTCGGTCGATAAAAGTGATAGGAACCTCCCTTATCTTAAATCCTAATTTCCAGGCTGCAAATTTCATTTCTATCTGAAATGCATAGCCCACAAAACTTATTTCATCGAGATTGATTGATTCCAACACTTCCCGCCTGTAACACACAAATCCAGCAGTTGGATCTCTTACAGGCATTAGCGTTATTATTCGTGTATATAAAGATCCTCCTTTCGAAAGACCAATCCGTAGCCAAGGCCAATTTTGCAGGCTGCCCCCTTTTACGTATCTCGAACCTATTGATACGTCCGCTCCTCCAAAGTGACAGGCGTGGTATAGCTTATCAAGATCTTTCGGATTGTGAGAAAAATCACAATCCATTTCGAAAATATATTTGTACCCCTTATCTATTGCCCATCTGAATCCAAAAATATAAGCAGTCCCAAGGCCAAGTTTTCCTTTTCGCTCGTGCAAAAATAATTTAGCGGAATAATTTTGAATGTACTTTTTCACTATATCAGCAGTACCATCCGGCGACCCATCATCTATAATAAGTATGTGAAAATCTTCCCCAAGGGAAAACACTGCTTCAATAACATCCGCAACATTTTCTCTTTCGTTATAGGTCGGTATAATCAGAAGTTTTTCCAAACGATCTTTTGACTTTCAATTTACGATTATTGTTTTTATGCAAATCAGGTAAAAGTATGAACCGGGATTCTCAGATTTATTTTAACACTCTAATATGACACATTAATCAGCTCATGGGTATTCATTGAGATCCGGATGTTCAGGGGGAAGTCACGACCAGATAATAAATACAAATATCAAAAATTCTTTCTTCGAAAGGTCTCTTATTTTGTAAGCAATGTTCTGTTTAGTATCTCGGTAAGCTTTTGTTTTGTATGCAAGGGAAAATCTCCTTTCATCATCCAGTCGTAATATTGCGGTTCCGACTTCAAAACTTGACAAACTGGTTTTCCCTTATGTTTGCCAAAGTTAAAGACTTCTACATCATTTTCCATTACAAATCGACGGGCAAAGTCTACAAAGTTTTCCTCACCTGTAAATTGGAGTATGGTTTCCAGCGTGTTACCTAAATGTGTATAACGTTCCAGTTGAGCTTCAAGTATCTCCCAGGTAGCCGAGGCATCAGCTTCGGCGGAATGAGCACCTTCGAGATCTTTGGCACAATAAAATTTGTATGCCGCTCCCAAAGTGCGCTTTTCCATCATATGAAAAATATGCTGAACATCTACCATCCTCCTGTTCGTCATATCCAAATTAATACCCGCCCGCAGGAATTCTTCCATCAACATAGGAATGTCAAATCGATTTGAATTATAACCGGAAAGATCCGAATGATCAATAAATTGCTTGAGCTCGTTGGCGACCTCTTTGAACGTAGGAGCATCTTTTATTTTTTCATCAGTAATTCCGTGTATGTCACTGCTGGCTTTAGGTATGGGCATCTGTGGATTAATGTATTTCTGTTTTACCTGTTTAGTCCCGTCCTTCAGCACCTTCACCAAAGCAATCTCGACAATCCTGTCGGTTGCAAGATTTATACCTGTGGTTTCAAGATCAATAAAAACAAGAGGTTTTTGTAGTAGTAACGCCATTATCAGCTAAATTTTTAGGATGGGATATTTTGTGAAAACTTCAATGTACTTATAAACTCAGTGTTTGCAAAATATTCATGCCTTCATAATCACCACTACTCATGAATAAAAAATTCGCATTTTCTCTGGAATATTTTTTTAAAGTCTTTTCAAGTATCGCTTTTTTGTTGATTACAAGCAGGTCACTTCTCCCAAAGCATTTTATAATAGTCTCATCTTTAAGGGTGGGCATTTGCTTCAATTCCAATGCATGATTGCTGTAAAAAACAATCACGTGATCAGCATTATCCAACGTGCCGTCATACTGGTGGAGAAATTCCGCGTTAAGGCTGCTATAAGTATGTAACTCCAGGACGGCAATCAGGGTTTTTCCCGGAAACTGCTGACTTAGTGCATCGGTACTCGCTTTTACCTTGCTTGGTGCATGAGCGAAATCTCTGTATACACTACTTTCTTTGGATGCGGCCAGCACTTCTAATCTTTTGGAAGCCCCGCTAAAAGTTCCGATCGCAGAAGCAAAATCACCATCAGTGATTTGCAACTCTTTACATACGTAGTATGCGGCCGTGATATTTAAAAGATTGTGGTTGCCAAAAACTTTCAATTTAGCTTTATACTCACCTATCATTATACTGCTGATTCCATTTTCTATAAAAAAAGTTGGCAATTTATAAGGGTGATAACGCAAGTCATTTCGCATATTTTTTTGAATCAGTTGATTTAAAACTTCGTCGGATTCGTTATAAATGAGCACTCCTCCGGATTCTATCTTATTTATAAAAATTGAAAATTGTTCCAGGTAAAAATCAAATGTTGGAAAAACATTGATATGGTCCCATGCAATGCCAGTCAACACAGCAATATGCGGAAATAAGAAATGAAATTTTGGCCTTTTTTCAATCACACTTGCAGGATACTCATCTGCCTCACAAACAATTAGCGGGGCATCGGTAATTTTTACACTATTTTCAAATCCGATTAGTTTGGCACCTACCAGGTAGTCGAAATCACTGGCCAGTTCCTTTAGTACATGCATTATCATGGCAGTGGTAGAGGTCTTGCCGTGGCTACCACCAATT
Organism: Ginsengibacter sp.; assembly: GCA_039930305.1. GTDB lineage: Bacteria > Bacteroidota > Bacteroidia > Chitinophagales > Chitinophagaceae > Ginsengibacter. The sequence goes on from JBDSPQ010000190.1 coordinate 3,798, forward strand.
GCTATCCTTTTCTTATTTCTGCTCTGCTGGTAAATATATTCCGGAAAGGAATAAATTTTTAAGCCAAGCATGCGGGCTCGTTCTAATTCAGGGTTATCCTGTTTTGCATGCATACCCA
>JBDSPQ010000191.1:0-3332 GCA_039930305.1 Ginsengibacter sp.
GGGGTTCTGCGACAATAGGCAATGCGGAACTTAGTAATACACAAATTACCAACACGCTGAATTTTGTTAAACAGGTTAGCTCAGACTTTAATTTAAATGTGACTCTTGGTCATGAATTTTTGAAATATGATAATCGGTTCAATTTTGAGTCAGCCCTTGATTTCCCAAATGTTGGGTTGAACTATTACGATTTCCTGGGATATAGTACCCAAAATAGCAGGGGAATTGGTTCCTTCGCCTCCCCCACAACGGAATTACAATCGTTTTTCGGAAGAGCAATTGTAAATTATAAAGACAGGTATTTAATTACAGGAACTTTGCGCGCAGATGGGTCTACCAGGTTTGGTAAGAATAATAAATACGGCTATTTCCCTTCTATTGGAGTTGCCTGGAATATATCCCAGGAAGATTTCCTGGCGAACAATAATCTTATCAACAATTTAAAATTACGTTTAAGCTGGGGCCAAACTGGTAACCAGGAATTTCCATCAGGGGCTTCTTTGAATAGATTTGGTTTTGGCCAACAGTCTATTTCGCAATCGAATTACGGAAATGAAGATTTGAAATGGGAAACATCAACTACCACCAATGCTGGAATCGATTTCAGCCTTTTCAATAATAAGCTTAGCGGTTCTGTAGATTATTTTTATAAGAAAACTACGGACGTATTATTTGAACAAAATATCGTGCAGCCGGCACCGGGAGGAAAGATTTGGGTGAACTTACCTGGAAACGTTGTAAATGATGGGGTGGAAATATCTTTGAATGCCAATATAATAAACAAAGAAGACCTTAACTGGAATATTGGCGGTAATGCATCATTTCTGCATAATGTAGTAAATGGCTTGGTAGGTTTTTACCAAACTGGTGCACTACAAGGGCAAGGATTCTCCAACGTACTGGGCCAAAGAGTGGTTGCAGGACAACCATTGAACGTGTGGTACTTGAGAAGGTACGAGGGACTTGATAAAGCAACCGGGCAAAGTATTTACACTGACGGTGGAAACACTCTGTATTATTCAGGGAGTCCGAATCCAAAAATGCTGCTTGGCTTATTTACAGACCTGACTTATAAAAAGTTTACTGCAGCAGTTAACATGAACGGTACTTTTGGCCATTACTTATACAACAATACGGCTGCTTCTGTGTTAGGTATTGGTAACCTTGGTACTAGGAATATAGCAAAGAATATTTTAGGTGGATCAATTGTGGAGGCTATTTCGAATGCTCCGGCCCCATCTACACGTAATCTTGAAAAAGGTAATTATCTGAAGATGGCAAATGCCAGCCTTGGATACAGGGTAGGTAATATCGGTAAGAGCATAAGGGATTTATACATTTCAGTGACAGGACAGAATTTGTTCGTAATCACTAATTACACAGGGTTTGATCCGGAGGTAAGCACCGATGCTTCGGCGAATGGAATTCCGTCCATAGGTGTTGAATATGTACCATATCCTTCTGCAAGGACATTTCAAATCGGGGTAAATTTTACATTATAGTTTAGTTTAAAAAATTATTATTTATGAAACATATGAAAATTTGGCTGGCTGTATTTCTAACTGTTGTTTTGTTTTCATGCAGTAAACTTGATGAAAAGTTTAGAAGTGAATTAGAACAAAATAATTCCGGAAGTATTACACCGGATCAGTTGCTTAAGAGCGCTTATAATACACTTTACGACTATACGACGCAGGGAAACTTATGGAGTGCTTCAGAGATCACTTCGGATGAAGCTATTGCTCCCACACGTGGTCCGGACTGGGATGATAATGGACTGTGGAGAGCTTTGCATACCCAGGCATGGAACGCTGATCATGACTTTCTTGCAGGCGCTTTCAACAGTTTGCTGGGATCACAATTTTCGGCGTCGAACGTACTCCAGTTTAATCCGTCTGTTCAACAAGCTGCTGAAGCAAGATTTATAAGGGCATTATCAATGTATGAAGTGTTGGATGGTTGGGACCAGGTTCCTTATAGGGAAGATTTGTCTAACTATAAAATCCTTCCTATAACTTTAAAAGGTCTTGAGGTGGTAGACTTTGTGGTAGGGGAGTTAAATGCAATTATGAACGATCTTCCGGCTTCCGGACCTGCCTACACTGCCAATCAAAATGCTGCGAAGGCCTTGCTGATGAAAATTTATTTGAATAAAGGTGTTTATGCGAACAGGGCTGCGCCAACATTCGATGATGGGGATATGACGCAAGTAATTACTTTGGCAGATCAAATAGCTGGGAGTAATAAATACTCACTCAACGCAGTTTTCTTCGATAACTTCTCACCTGATAACGATACCAAATCAACTGAAAATATATTCACATTATACGATCAGAACGGAGACAGAGGTGGAAATGTAGCTGCCAGCACATTTGCTGTCAGCCATTACAATATGAATCCTGCAGGCTGGAATGGCTTTAGTACTTTATCCGATTTCTATGATAAATTCGAGGCTACAGATCAAAGAAGAGGAATTTATTATAAGTATCCCGATGGACTTGCTAATCCGGGTAAAAGAGTGAACGTTGGTTTTTTAGTTGGACAACAATATGACCTCACTACAGATGCAGCGTTGAAAGACAGAAAGGGGAATCCTTTAGTATTCACTCGGACCGTAGCTTTAAGGGAGACCGGAAATGATCTCGAGGTGACTGGTATACGTGTTATCAAATACCCTTATAATTACCCTCACAAAGATGCTCAAAGTAATAACGATTTTGTAATTTTCAAATTGGCAGATGTGATCTTGATGAAAGCTGAGGCTCAATTGAGAAAAGGAGACGTAGCTGGTGCGTTAGTTACAGTAAATACTTTGCGTCTAAAGCGTGGCGCAACTCCTATGTTATCTTTGGACCTGCCTGCCCTTTATGATGAAAGAGGCAGAGAAATGTATTGGGAAGGCTGGAGACGCCAGGATCAAATTCGCTTTGGGACTTTCCTTGGCGTATGGCATGACAAAGCGGCAACAGATGCTTCCAAACTTTTATTTCCAATTCCCAGCAGCCAATTGGCAGTCAATCCGAATCTGACTCAGAATGCCGGATACTAAATAAGATTTTTAAATAAAATTTAAAAAGGTCATTTAAAAAAATGGCCTTTTTTTGCTTTATCAATATGTGGTCAAAAGTTGTTTTAATCTTGTTCTTGTTTTCTTTCATTTTTTTGTTTTCCTGCAAAACAAAACAAAATGTGCCCTCTCTATTTCAACTTGAGACGAATACAGGAATTAATTTCTTCAACAAAATAGCTGATACACAAGATTTCAATGTTCTCATTTACCGCAATTTTTATAACGGGGCTGGCGTCGCCATAGGAGACATTAATAACGATGG
>JBDSPQ010000192.1:0-8493 GCA_039930305.1 Ginsengibacter sp.
AATTGGAAGTACAGTTCGATAATTTCCAAAAAATTATTTTTGAAGTGATACCGGACAAAATTTGCAAACCCGAGCATTTCGGCCATCGAAAGATCTTTGTAATTCTTTTTAGAAAGTACATGATGAACCTGGGGTTTGTCTATCCGTACTTTTATTTTCTCAAGAACTAATCTAAAATTGGCCGGAGTTTCGGCCATTAAAAAATTATCAAGAATTTGCTGAATACCTTTTAACACTTCGAATGCGTGACCTGTCGAATACTTAAGGAGCGAAAAATCCGGCGCATGAAATATTTTATAAAAGTATGCGGAGGAAACGGTAGGTCTGTCGGGAATTTGATCAACCGTACTTTCATAAAACTTATGTATCATCAATACGGAACCGTTGCTTATGAGCATTGGCCAGGCATCTTCATTTTTCATTATTAATTGTAAAGTCTTCTGCACGTTTACTATTGAAATAATATCTGTGCACGATTTATTAAATATGGCCCGCAATCTTTCTCTTCCCCCAACCGTTCTGGTAAAATTTAATTTGTGAAAAATAGAAAATTCCTCTTCCCGTTCAAAAATTGAAAGATCATTTAAGGTTGTTTTATCTGTTTCCATATCGGTTACTTTGAAGGAGCCTGCTATTTCCCCCTGGCAAATAATATTCTTTTGCCCATCACTGACTCGTCGAATTGTGGATTTGTATTTTCCGGATTAATTCTATAAACGCAATGTCCATTTACAAATGTAGCTATAATGCTTGCCGGGAAGACGTAGCCTTCCATAGGTGACCAGCCACACTTATACAGAATGTTGCTTTTACCAACGGTGTTTTTCGCGTTAAGATCTATCATCACGAGATCTGCAAAGTATCCCTCTCTTATATATCCACGATTTTCTATTTTGAAACAATCCGCAACTGCATGACACATTTTCTCCACAATTTTCTCAAGGCTTATCTTCCCTTCCTTGAAATAGGCCAGCATAAGTGGCAAGGAATGTTGCACCAGCGGCAGCCCTGAATGGGCATGCTCATAAGGGCCTTCTTTTTCTCCAAGGGAATGCGGGGCATGGTCAGTAGCAATTACGTCAAGGCGGTCATCAAGCAGCGCCTCCCACAAGGCGGCCTTATTATTTACAGATTTAATCGCGGGATTACATTTTATCAGGTAGCCGAGGTTGGTATAGTCATCTGCATTGAAATGAAGGTGATGCACACAGACTTCCGCAGTGATTTTCTTTTCGGATAAAGGTATGCCGTTAGTAAATAGTTGAATCTCTTTTTCTGTAGAGATGTGCAGGATGTGCAACCTACTATTATATTTTTTTGCAAGTGATACCGCCAGAGATGAAGAAATAAAACAGGCCTCTTCATCTCTTATCACCGGGTGATCAGCCGGAGATAGTTCTTGTTTCGATCGCTTTAGGTTTTGATAATTTTCTTTTATTGTTTTTTCATCTTCGCAGTGTGTAGCGATCAGCATTTCACTGTCTTTAAAAATTCGGCTCAGTGCATGTTCATCATCTACCAGCATACTTCCGGTGCTGGAACCCATAAATATCTTTACGCCACATATCTCGTGTTTGCGTTCGTTAAGGCGAAGTACTTCTTCTGCATTATCATTGCTCGTACCCATGTAAAAAGAAAAGTTTGCCAGCGAGTTCCGCGATGCAATGGCATACTTTTCTTCGAGCAGTGCAGACGTAAGGGCATTCGGAATGGTATTGGGCATTTCCATAAATGAAGTAATGCCTCCTGCCACAGCCGCTTTACTTTCTGTATAAATAGTTGCTTTATGTGTAAGACCGGGCTCACGAAAATGTACCTGGTCATCGACAATGCCGGGTAGCAGATGCTTACCTAATCCTAATAGTTCCGATACTCTCTCTTTTACATTCAATGCGCGTCCTATCTTTTCGATTCGCCCATTTTTCAGGTAAATATCTTTTTCTTCTATTTTACCTTCGTTAACTATCGATATCTGTTTTAAAAGATAATTTTGCATATCTTGAAATTAAATAATAAAGATTCAAACCCAATGCAAATTATTAAAAGCCTGCCCGTTCTACTTGTATTCATTTTCCCGCTTTTTCTAAATGCTCAAACCACTTACTTGCCTGAAGGCGCGAAGGAATACCAGTTCATTGACAGGCTGGCAATTAAACAAGGCAATTTCACTGATTTAAATTATTCAACCATTAAACCATATAGCAGGAAAGCTGTAGTGGCAGAAGCTGAATACTTTGATAGCGTTAGCCAGGAAAATGCCGGAGCGTCTATGCAGGTAGAAAATCATTCGAAATTGGCTGGACTGAATCTGACCCCTATAGATGAGTACAACCTCAATGGCATCCTGATGAATAATTCCGAATGGGTGACCGGCTCAAAAGAAAGTTTTTTGAGTAAAAAACCCATCCTAAAAAGCTTTTACACGACCAAACCAAATTTGCTGGAGGTTAATTCAGAAGATTTTTTTCTGGTCGTCAACCCAGTTGTATCTCTGCAACTTGGCAAAGAGTCTTCTAATGATGAAACTTTATTTTATAATAAAAGAGGGATAGCAGCCCGTGGCCGCATTGCCAACCGAATAGGATTTTCTACCACGCTAACTGACAACCAGGAACGCGGCCCCGGCTTTTTCCGCGATAGAGTGCAGGCTTTTAAGGCACTGCCCGGGGTTGGTTTTTATAAAAGATTTAAAACTACCGCCTTTGATTATTTTGATGCCCGAGGGTACATCACATTCAATGCAACGAAATATATCGATGTGCAATTCGGGTACGATAAAAACTTCATAGGAAATGGGTACCGAAGTCTTTTCTTAAGTGATTATGGAGACAGCTATTTATTTCTTAAGCTCAATACCAGGATATGGAAATTCAATTACGAAAATATCTTTATGGAATTGATGCCGCAGTTTTTAAAATCAGGAGATGATCTATTAGACAGGAAATATGCTGCAATGCATCACCTGAGTATGAATGTTACCAAATGGCTGAATGTGGGTTTATTTGAAGGTGTTGTTTTTGGACGAAAGAACCGGTTTGATTTTGAATATTTAAATCCTATAATATTTCTCCGTCACATAGAAGGTGCCGTTGGAAGTCCTGATAATGCTGTTGCAGGTATTGATTTCAAAGCGAATGCAGCGCATCATTTTCAGTTTTATGGCCAGTTGTTGCTGGATGAATTTATATTGAAGGAAGTCACCAACTCCCGCGGCTATTGGGCGAATAAATTTGGTTATCAATTGGGTGCGAAATACATTGATGCCTTCACACTAAAGAATCTTGACATCCAGGTCGAAACCAATCGCGCGAGACCTTTTACCTATTCCCATAATAACGCCGTTGCAAATTATACCCACTATAATCAACCGCTTGCCCATCCGCTAGGTGCCAACTTTCAGGAGTTCATTGGTGTACTGAGATACCAGCCTGCCCCAAAGTGGTACCTCAATGCGAGAGCAATTTATTACTACCAGGGTCTTGATTCGGCCGGGCTGAATTTTGGAAGCACTCCATTCGAGTTATACACCACGCGTAGTAAGGATTACGGATTTGATGTGGGAGGAGGGGATAAAGTCAAAGTTGCCAATGCTTCCCTTGCGTTGTCATATGAGCTCCGGGAAAATCTTTACATTGAGGGTTCATTGCTTTACAGGAAATATACAGGTCTTAGTAATACCACCTTATTTGGAATCGGTTTGCGCTGGAATGCGGCAAGACGGGATTATGATTATTAGCGATAGATGGAAGTAAATCCGGCCTTAATTTATTGTTTCGAAAAATAGTATCTAAAATAGTTCACCCCCATGCAGTACACTGTTTATCACGACTCGAATACCCCCAATAAAAGCTTTTTGATCATTCTACTGTAAGTGAAAAAGTAATCATCTTGGAATTGATCTTATCAATCACATTTGAATACCTCAGATCAGGATCGCGGCTATGCAGATTGGCAAGCCCGCTGCTGAGTTTAATTTCGGGCGTTAGTACGAAATATGGAAAATATAAATGGAAGCCCATTCCAACTTCGACGCTGAGATCCGACTTTTTTAATTTTACCAGGTCCTCTGCTTTCCTGGCTCCTGCATTGCTTGCGAGGTCATAGTCAAATTTGCCACCGGCAATCGTATACACTTTAAAATTTTTAATACGGTCGCTGCTAAATTTTAAGTGCACGGGAAAGCTTAAGGTTATGGACTGTACTTTTTTGGTAGCGATAGTATCGGGTGTGTAATTTTCCCTGTATAAAAATGCTTTTTCAGAAAAAGTGAGGTCCAGAGGATGAAGCCTGACGTCAAAATGATCGCTCATCCTGACATTCACGAGCCAGGCAAGATTAATGCCTGTACTATTGATACTTTCCACGTCCATTATGGAATCGTATTCTAAAAAACGGGGATGATGTGTAAAAGAAAAATGGGATTTATTGTATCCGAGATTGATACCAAAATGGTATGGCTTATCGTCATGGTCTTCCTGGTTAATAACATCCCCCATTTGAGCCATGGACGATGTAGTACAAAACATGATGGATAATAATATTAAACCTATTTTCCGCCGCAATAAATGGTACATATTCCTAAAGTCAATGTTTTGTAAAAAGCGTTTCGATAATTAAGTTGGTTTAAAATGTGAATGAAATCTTTTTTCTCAGGAAATTTTTGAACCGAGTCATGTAAGTATTGATAAGCGAAATTATTTTTAGATACCAGCCTGCCAATCTTTGGGGTAATAAACCTCAGGTAAAAATCATACAGGTTTTTCACGATGGGGATAGATGGCCGGGAAAATTCCAGCACGATCAATTTGCCACCGGGTTTCAAAACCCTGTAAATTTCTGAAAGCCCTCTCTCCAGGTTCTCAAAATTTCTTACGCCAAAGGCCACTGTTACCGCATCAAACGAGTTATCTGTGAAAAAAATTGCTTCGCTATCCCCATTTAGCAACTCAATGTTATTGTCAAGCCCCAGGCTTGCAATTTTTTTTTTGCCAAAACCGAGCATGCCCTCGCTGATGTCTATTCCTGTTATTTTCTCAGGATGCAGCATTTTATAACTCATAATGGCAAAATCTCCCGTACCTGTCGCAACATCCAATATTTTCTTAGGTTGAAGTGTCTGCAATTCCATTATCGCTTTTCTGCGCCAACCCTTGTCTATTCCGGCGCTCAACAACTTGTTCAGGAAGTCATACCGGAACGCAATTTTATCAAACATGCTTTCTACCTGTTTTTTCTTACTTTCAGTAGAATGCGCAACCGGAACTACAGAATCGTGGCTATACGTATTCATTGCTTCAAAGATAGTTTTTTGAGGTTATAAGCGCCCTTGAAGCTTATTCTTTCACTTTTATTTTGGATTTGGGGTAACGACTGAAATCCCTGCGCCCGCTTCTTAGTGTATCTTGCGATTTCTATGCACATAAAGAAGGCGGAATATATCATCAGCAGTCCAACGTATGAGAAATGTCCGACGCCGGACAAGCCCGAATATGCATTCATCGGCAGGAGTAATGTCGGAAAGTCATCATTGATAAATATGCTTTGCAATAACGACAAACTGGCGAAGACGTCTAACTCCCCGGGAAAAACCCAGCTGATCAATCATTTTGAAATTACCAGTGTGTCGAAACAAGGAGAACACGATGATGCCAGGTGGTACCTTGTCGACCTCCCTGGGTATGGCTTTGCAAAAATATCCCAGACCAGCAGGCGCCGGTGGGAACAGATGATTGAAAATTACCTTCGCAAGAGGGAAAATTTAGTGGAAGTATTTGTATTGATCGATTCGCGCCACACCCCACAGAAATTAGACCTCGGGTTCATTGATAATTTATGGAAATGGCAGATATCATTTACGCTTGTGTTTACAAAAGCAGATAAAGAAAAACAGCGTGTGGTGAGTAAAAATGTAAAGCTATTCTTAGAAAGTGCAAGGCAGTTTATGCAGTTCCTGCCACGTCATTTTATTACCAGTTCTGTTAAGAAAGCTGGAAGAGATAAAATACTGGACCTGATTTCCGAAAAAAATAATGATGTCAGCGAAGGCTTATTTTCGGGCAGATGATTGCTGGAAATTGTTTGGAAACAGACAGGCTTAATTCACCACTTTATTTGCACAACTGCTGCTTGCAAAAGCTTCCGGTTTTGCTTTGAAAGCGAAGCCCATTCCAAGTATGTAACCCATCGCTTCCCTTAAGGCTTCATTGCTCTTGAAATGTGGATTTGTATTAATGTCGGCGTGCACTTCCATATCTACATCGTACAAAGTGAAAAGATCGCAAAGCTCGTAGGCAATCTCGATACTCTTTGCTACTTCGACAAGCATTCTTTCTTTTATGCTGTGCTGGTGCCTCGTCTTTTCATTGTGAATGAACATAAATCCGCCATGCCCTTCACGTAAAAAAACGATCACAGTGGCAAATTCTGTTTCGCTTCCTTTTACCTGGCTATCGGTCCCAATGCAAACTTTTAAATGAAATCCGGCTGCTGTTTCTCTTTGAATGGCTTTTTCCACAGCACTTTTAATAGGAATGTCAATGGTGTCGCCGTTAAATTTTCTCCACAACATAAATTAAGCTTTTTTAAAATTACCGATTTTATACCAACATAAGTGCAGGTATAAAATGATAAAGTTTCCTTAACGGTATAAAGAGGAAAGTGTATTGAAATTGCCAGGGGGTGAAAACAAAAAAGGGCCAGCCCCTAACGCTGACCCTTAACTTACACATGAATCTACCTTACATTCTTATAATTCGTTCTGTCGTTCTTTGCTCGTCATTAAGTATTTGTAAAAAATACATACCGTTAGGGCGGTTATTTATGTCGATTGTGTTGAGACCTCTTTGACCGTTTCCACTCGTTATCATTCTGCCATTTAAATCCACCAGTTGGTAGCTGAAATTATTGTCAGCCTGTACAGTGATATAGTCATGAACCAGGTTTGAAACTTTAAATTGTTTTCCATTGCTTGTACCGGACTTAAGTGCAATAACGTTTGAATAAACGGTTTGACCGGTGATAGAATTTACTTTCAAGCGATAGAAGATGTTAGCTTTTGAAGGAGCCACGTAAGCGTACTCATTCGATCCAGACAAAAACGCTGATAGTGTTGTAAAAATTGTTCCATCTTCTGAACTTTCCAGAGATAAATTTTTCACAGGTTCATCTGCTATTATATTCCAATGAAATTTGTGTTTTGTGTTATCCATCGTACCTGCCAGTAATACCTGGTGAACGGGCGTGATGGTTAATGGGGTAAGCATACCCGTTATATTGTATGATCCCAGACTTCCATAACTGGAGGCATTGTTATTCCCGTCTCCCTCCACCAATACATAATACTCGCCTGGTGTAAGCACTGTGTCAATTACAGCGTTTAATTGTGTAGAGTCAGAAAAAACTTTGAGCACCTGCGACGCAGCATCCAGTAAAGTTATTTTTACATCAAGGTCGGCTCCTTCATTAGCAGCCCCTACAGAAAAAGGTGATACATTTAGGTGAAATTTTGAATCCTTCGAAATGGTTATTTTGAATGCATCTTTATCAGAATTTGTCGTGATAATGCCCGAGTCGGAAAATGAATTATTTTTTAAGATTGTCGCTGTCGAATTTAGTTTTGGATCATCCCCGTGGTCGTCCTTTCTGTAAGTGAAACCATTATAAGAAGTGATGATAGAAAGGTTGTCCTGGTCGGCGCTACAGCTACTGGGTGTAGGCCCATTGTTCCAGCCGGAAAAATTTTTATAATAGCTGTTGCCCATAACCGGTGCCCAGCCTGTTTCCCCGGAGCCTGTGCCATCATTATATGTCGCAAGTAGGGTACAAGTACCGCTATATTTAGCCTGGTGGCTAAGGCTGAGGGTGTGGCCGCTCTCATGTGTGCAACATTCGGCGACGAGTTTAGCTTTAAAACCGAGCTTGTCAGGAAATACAAATGCCGGTGTATCGTCGCCCCATGTAAATGAACCTGTAAAAGCAACGCCACCCACGTTAGGATACCAGCTGCTTGTGGGAGTAACTATGATGCGTATACGTTTTGTAAGCGGGGCAGATAAAAAAGTTGTTGAGTCTGTAGTGATATTGATATCAAAAGGACGGAAATCTTCGGCAACACGATTGAATATTTCTTCAATTTGAACATCGCTTAATCCTGAAGCAGCACAATCCAATGGATTGCCACTGTTCCACGGAGAAGCAGATAAATAGTGACCATCAAAATCCAGGAAAATCGTTGCCTGAGCTGAAGGTAGACTATTCAATACGGGAAGCGCAAAAGCTTGCCGGGATAAGAGTATTCCTGATAAAAAAAATAGTGTGAGCAATTTTTTCATAGGGGTTGGTTTTAGGAGGTAGGGTGTAGGTAGAGAGTATATATGTGTTATTAAAAATCCTGTATCAGTTCATCACTCCTTATTTGTTGAAATACATAATTGCCATCATTATTTTGCTTTAATATGTATGCGTCGGCATATTGCTGGTTAACTATTCGCCCTA
>JBDSPQ010000193.1:0-7655 GCA_039930305.1 Ginsengibacter sp.
ATTAGTTTCACCACTCATCATTCTTGCCCCCATTGGGTTGCCCATTCCCCATTTGGCAGCAGCCTCTGCATCAATTTTTCTTGATTCGGGATGATTTACTAACCCCAGATAATTATTAAGACTCCAAACTATTTTCTCTTTGCCCCGAAAAAACATTCTGCTGCCTAATTCGCCTTCAAGTTTAGGAAATGCGAAATAACCATGGGCACGCTCTACATGGCGGCCCAAGGGCCCGCCGTCTTTCACCAATTTGTCAAAAACATCTACCATTCAGATTATATTTAAAAAAGTTGAGCGCAAAAATAAGTTTTTAGTTCATACAAATTCCGGGCAAGCAGGTTTCAATTGTTAGGACTGATTCATTTTATAAGAGGTTGTGGAAAAAATCACATCAGAAGATGTTGCCTTGGAAATTGCCTCACTCTGCAAAAAACTTATGAAAGTAGGGAATGGTTTCAATGCCTTTGTAAAAATTGGCGATCCCATATTTTTCGTTTGGCGAATGTAAATTATCGCTGTCGAGGCCAAAGCCCATAAATATAATTTTAATACCAAGTTCTTTCTCAAGAATAGAACATATGGGAATGCTACCCCCACCACGAATGGGAATTGGTGTCTTTCCAAAAGTCTCTTCAATAGCTTTCGAAGCGGCAATATAGCCCTTGCTATCTACAGGAGTCATGTACGGTTCGCCGCCATGATGTTCGAACGCACGTACACTTACGCCAGCCGGTGCCGTTTTACTGAAATAATCCAGGAGTAAAGCAGTAATTTTTTCCGAAGATTGATTCGGAACAAGTCTCGCAGATATTTTTGCAGTTGCTTTAGATGGCAAAACAGTTTTAGCTCCTTCACCTATGTATCCGCCCCAAATACCATTGACCTCAAGTGTCGGCCTTATCCCGGTTCTTTCATTAGTAGTGTAGCCCTTCTCGCCCCAAAGTTCATCCACGCCTACTTCTTTTTTATATTCCTTCTCGCTGTAAGGAGCTTTGTTTAGGAGAGTTCTTTCGGCGTCTGAAGAAACAACTACATCATCGTAAAATCCTGGTATCGTAACATGGTTGTTTTCATCATGGCAGGCAGCGATCATTTGGGAAAGAATAGTGATGGGATTTGCCACAGCGCCACCATACACACCACTATGCAAATCACGGTCTGCGCCGGTGACTTCCACCTCGATATAAGACAAGCCACGAACACCGATGTCCAGCGATGGGGTCTCCAGGCTGAGCATGGAACTATCACTGATTAGGATCACATCGGCTTTCAACATTTCTTTGTTTTGTGCCACAAATTTTCCTAAATGCGGTGAACCAATCTCTTCTTCTCCCTCTATCAGGAATTTTATATTTGTACTCATTGTATTAGTTTTTACAAGAGTTTCCAGCGCTTTTACGTGCATGAAAAACTGCCCCTTATCATCCGCAGAACCGCGCGCATAGACTTTGCCGTCCTTTATCACCGGTTCAAAAGGGCCACTATTCCATAATTCGAGGGGTTCTGCAGGCTGAACATCGTAATGCCCGTAAACTAACACAGTCGGCAAATTTTTATCAATAATTTTTTCACCATAGATTACAGGGAAGCCGTCTGTAGAGAGAATCTCGGCCTTATCTGCTCCAGAAGACAAAAGGCTCTTTTTTACTGCCTCAGCGCAGTCCATCATATCTTTTTTGTGTTCACTCTTCGCGCTTACTGAAGGTATTTTCAGCAGTTCCATCATTTCGGTTAAGAACCGATCTTTGTTATTCCCGAGGTATTCTTTCCATACTTTCATTCTATAATAATTTGAGGAAAACGAATATATAACTTTTGAAGAAGAGATTCTTTTTCCCGACGCGGCAGGTTGTTAATGTTATAGGTTTGGAGAATTTTTTTTCATTATTCTTGGAAAACTTTCAACAGAATTTATACATTTGCACCAGATTGTCTTTCACAACATCAGCCTTTGTTATAGTTGCACAATTTCTAAATGTGCCTCTAGGCAAAGGCTGAGTCCATTTATAGACTTTCCGAATTCAATTGTTGGATTTTCGGGGTTATTTTGGTGAAATTGATTCTTCGGAAGGTGAAAATTTAAATACTCTTCCAAATATTTTTTTGACGTTTTTAATCGTCCTGTAATAGAATTCTTTATTGAAGAGTTGCGAATCGTGCATTGCCTTATAGGTCAGAAAAAAACCAACAGGTGTTAGTACAATTACCGGCAGCCATATACCTGTGACGGGATCAAGAATATTATCTTTTGTGAACTTTTCTCCAAAAATATTGAGCAGGTAAAAAATCATGAAGAAAAGTAATGCCACTACAAGCGGCAAGCCTACACCTCCTTTCCTTATAATAGAACCAAGGGGTGCACCTATAAAAAATAGTACCATGCACGCAAAAGACAGTGATAATTTTTTATGCCATTCAATCCTGCTGTACACTATATCTTTTAATCTGTTGGTGTAATCATTACCCGTGACCTGCAAAACGTTTCGCAAATTGCTTACCGTGGTCAATGCCTGGTCAGTAACCATTTGATCCAGCGTGTCAGGAATAATGGCATCAAAAGCCGATATATTCTTTTTGTAGATCGTATCTGCTATTTCTTCTTCTTTGGCTGCAACTGACAGTTGTTGACTTGGGAGCGAATCAATAAATTTGGCGGCCGGGAAATAGATTGTAAAGTCCGATTTGTTCCTTTTAATCAATGAATCAGGTATTTTTTTTAATGAATCAAGGTCCCGATTCAGTTGCCTCAGGGTTTTCATCCTGATATTATTCATAAAAAGACTGTCAGAAGTTTTTTGAATATTGAGTTGCGTGAGGTCGAATAGCTTATTGTATTCTTTAAATCCCAGAGCGATGAATTCATTTTGATATGAATTTACACTTCCTTTTTCTTCATAACTATGGCCATTTTGTAGTTTGAATTCCAGGAATTTTTTGTCAGAAGTTACGGTCATTTTACCCTTTTCAGAAATAATCGTGTTATCCTGTACGCCATAAGATTGTTCGTATATAAGCACATTCTGAAGGGTACTTTTATCATTTTCTTTCTTACCAACCTTAATAGTGTAGCCTCTAAAACCGTTATAAAACACACCGTCTTTCAAATCGAAAGCCGGGCTTTTCCGGTAGATGTCATTATATATCACGGCAAATTTCAGATTTGCTACAGGAACAATATTATTGGCAAAAAGAAAAGCTATACCTGTAAGAAATAAGGATACAAAAAATATTGGCTGCATAAATCTAAGGAGTGAAATGCCTGAAGATTTGATCGCTACAAGTTCGAAGCTTTCCCCAAGTTTGCCAAAGGTCATTATGGAGGAAAGTAATATTGAAATGGGCAGAGCCAATGTAACCAGCGTGGCACTTGCATAGGCTATAAATCTGCACAGTGTCACAACATCTAATCCTTTACCAACCAGATCGTCAATATATTTCCATAGAATCTGCATCATAAATACGAAAAGCGTAATGAAAAATGTAGCTATGAATGGCCACACAAATGCTTTTAATATTAATTTGTCAAGTTTCTTGAACATGCAGAAGAATGCAAGGAATGATATTAATTAAGTGCTTTATTGTAAATTTCAATAATGAATGAGACGGCAAAAATACAGCTTTCAAAATTTGAAATTGATTTGGTATCCAATGCGCAGTGGATTTTAACGAAACAGGAAATTATTAAAAAAGTATACTCTTTGTTCGGTATTGTTCATGATCTTTTTAAAAAAATTGCTGAAGATAAAATTTTCAGGGCACAGCATTTTGATGCGCATAGAGGTGGTAAAATTTCGAGAGGCGAAAATTACCTCGGATTGCCCTACGTTATCCTCGACTTTCCCTCCTTTTTTCAAAAAGAAGATATTTTTGCCATTCGCTCGATGTTCTGGTGGGGTAATTTCTTTAGTATCACACTCCATATCTCCGGAAAAAAAAGTTTGCAAAAAGTAAATTTACAAGATATTTTGAGCCTGGCCAGGGATTCAGATTTTTATATTTGCGTTAACTCAAACGAATGGCAGCACCATTTTCTTCCTGATAATTTTATCAGGGCAACGGAACTGGATAATGAAACATTAAAGAAAATTCTCTCTAAAGATTTCTTCAAAATGGCTGCAAGGCTAGACGTAAAAGAGTGGACAAAAGCGCTCCCGTTTTTTGAAGAGAAATATCAGGAGCTAATTACCATAATAGAAAAAACTTCAGCAAAGGGGAGAAAGCCGTGATAACGAATAGAAGGTCAGAATCTTGTCAATTATTAGTTGCCCAGGCGATGAAACAGTTCTTTGACCTGTGTTTCCCACAGCTGACTCTGATCCTTTATTTCTTTTTTATCTGCAAAATCGTTTATAATAAGAATTGTTAGATTAGTAACTTCAGATTTTTCTATACTGAATTCAAAAAATTCCTCTTTTGGGGAATTAAGCCAATGAAATCTGATTGATTTATTTTCTTCACTTGCCAAAACCTGTGCTTCTTCTGCTGAGCCATTCCATGCAAAACTGAACAAGCCATCCTTATCTTCCACCTTATCTGCAAACCATTCTTGAAGACCGGTGGATGTGGAAAGAAATTCATATAAAATGACAGGCGAACATCTAACCGGGTATTCCAGGGTATATTGTACTTTCTTGCTCATCTTTTTTTCAATCTAATGTATTTGTGCAATAATATAAAAAATCTAACTAACCCGCATAATTTAGACTTTTATTTGGAAATATATTTACCGACCCATTTTTGCCGGTTATTAAATAATAATTACCAATTACATAATTGCGAATATTATTTTTGGCAGCATACTTAAAACACTATAAATTACGTTTAGTACGCAAGGTTTGTCCAGCGTACTGAAATCACCCTGCTATGTTGTAAACCCCCCCTTAAATGTACAACTATGAGTATGCGTCAACTGAAGATTTCAAAATCTATTACTAATCGCGAAAGCGAAAGTCTGGAGAAGTATCTTCAGGAAATAGGCAGAGTCGAATTAATTTCCCCTGAGGAAGAAGTAAAACTCGCTATCAGGATCAAGCAAGGCGACCAGGAAGCCCTTGATAAACTCACTAAGGCCAATCTTCGATTCGTAGTGTCAGTTGCCAAGCAATACCAGAACCAGGGCCTTACTCTTCCCGATCTAATTAATGAAGGAAATCTGGGCCTTATAAAGGCTGCACAAAGATTTGATGAAACCCGTGGATTTAAATTTATTTCTTATGGTGTATGGTGGATTCGCCAGAGCATTATGCAGGCATTGGCTGAACAATCCAGGATCGTCAGGTTGCCTTTAAATAAGGTGGGCCTAACCAATCGAATTAGTAGAGCTTATTCCTACCTCGAGCAGGAATATGAGCGAACACCAACTGCGGAAGAACTTGCTTTTTTTCTGGATATCGATATCGACGAAGTTTCCGCGACCATGAATGTAGCAGCCCGACACGTGAGCATGGACTCTCCTCTCAGCGATGGTGAGGAAAGCACTTTGATCGACGTGATGATAAATAGTAATGCAGATAGCGCCGATAAGCAGATAATGTTCAATGATTCTTTAAAACAAGAGATTCAACGGTCGTTGAGTGTTCTTACAGAAAGACAAAAGGAAGTAATTTGCTTATTCTATGGGATAGGTATTGATCAGCCATTAAGCCTCGAGGATATTGGAAACCGTTTTTGCCTGACAAGGGAAAGGGTAAGGCAAATTAAGGATAAGGCGTTGACCAAATTGAGAACTGCATCCCGCTGTAATCTTTTAAAAGAATATATGGGCGTTTAAAGCCATTAATCATATTTTCTTAAGGGTAAATGTCACCGAAGACGTTTGCCTTTTTTTATGTTAGCATACGATTAACTAATAATCGTCATGATGAAACTTTAGGCTGATTTTCATATTTGTCAAATAACTTTACCCGTAACATGACAAATTATTTCAAAATAGGAAAACTGGCAGCTACATTCGGTTTGAATGGTGAACTAATTCTTGCGCACAGCCTGGGTAAGAAAACCTCCCTCAAAGGGCTTAGATATATTTTTATTGAAAAAAGCCCGGATTCGTTTCTCCCGTATTTTATCGAATCTTCAAAAGCAAAAAATGACCAGGAGGTTTATATAAAAATTGAAGGAATTTCAACCAAAGAACTGGCACGCCCATTGATCAAAAATGAAGTCTGGTTGCCCGAAGATGATTTCAAAAAGTTGGCTTCTTCCTCAGCACCCATTTCTTTACTTGGTTTTCTTTTGATTAACGAAGAGAAAGAATTGGGGGAAGTAATAGAAGTAATTGAGCAACCTCAGCAAGTATTATGCAAGATCATTTTTCAGGAAAAGGAAGCACTGATCCCATTACACGAAGAAACTATTCAGAAAATCGATAAGAAAAACCGGAAAATTTATCTGCAACTGCCCGATGGCCTGCTGGATATTTATGGTAGTAACTAATCAATAAAAACAAGAAATTCTTGATCGCTCATTTTGACATTGATTCATTTTTTGTGTCGGTTGAACTGATAAAGGACCCCTCATTAAAAGGTAAAGCTGTAATTGTAGGTGGTAGTCGGGAACGAGGTATCGTGACGACCTGCAGCTACGAAGCACGTGAATACGGGGTGCATTCAGCAATGCCGATGAAGACAGCAACTCGCTTATGCCCGCACGCTACGGTAGTTAAAGGTACCTACGCGGATTATAGAAAATATTCACAGTGGGTAACGGATATCATTGCCGCAAAGGCACCCCTTTTTGAGAAGGCCTCTATCGATGAATTCTATATTGATTTGAGTGGAATGGATATATATTTTAATGAATTGCAATGGACCATTTCTCTTCGTGAGCAAATTACCAATGAAACACAGCTGCCTATATCTTTTGGAATCGCAGCAAATAAAATGCTGGCAAAAATGGCGACCAATGAAGCAAAGCCAAATGGCTTTTTAGTTGTAACGCCAGGGAAAGAAAAGTTGTTTTTAGCTCAATTACCCATTAGTAAAATACCGGGCGTAGGCGGGCAAACTTCAGAAACCCTTACAAACAAAGGGTTCCATTATATTAAGGATATTCATAAGAGTTCGCCTGAAAAAATGGAGAGTCTTTTTGGTAATTGGGGACGCGAACTTTGGTATCGAGCACAGGGAGATGAGCGTTCCACGATTTCACCTTTCCATGCGGCAAAGTCAATTTCGACTGAAAATACGTTTGAAGAAAATATAATTCAGCCAGCAAAGCTGCTGTCGGAGATCGTCCGTATGACGGAGAAGATTGCCTTTGAATTGAGGAAAGATGAGAAAGTCGCCGGCTGTATTACAGTTAAAATAAGGTATCCTGATTTTGAAACCACTTCACGCCAGGTGAGTATTCCCTATACATGTGCAGATGATGAAATTATTCCTGTAGCTAAAAATCTCTTTCATAAATTGTATAAAAAAGGCAAGCCGGTACGCTTGTTAGGAGTGAGACTTAGCGACCTTACCAGCAACGCCGTACAGGTGAACATGTTTCAAAATACCGAGAGAAAAAATTTTCTTTATAAAGCAATAGATGATGTAAAAAACAGGTTTGGGAAAACAAGTCTAAGAAGGGCGTCCGGCAATTCAAATTCCGGCAATCACAATATCACTTAATGTTTTCTTTTCAAGAATCTTTAGTGTGGCGTCTCTGGTAATGGT
>JBDSPQ010000194.1:0-4757 GCA_039930305.1 Ginsengibacter sp.
AAATTCTTTATATAAATCAAATAATAACCAAACCTGATAAAATGCATACTCAAAAAAAACTTATTTTTTTATTGCTTGCCTCAATAGTCATTACCTCATGTAATAGCAATAATGATAGCAGTAAATCAGAAATGACAAAAGTTGATACAACAGACAGCCCATCGTATCTCTCGAAACCTCTTTTAGCTTCTATCTATAGCGCAGATCCATCTGCACACGTATTTGACGGGAAGATTTACATCTATAATTCTCATGATATAGATGCCGGTGTTCCCGAAAAAGATGATGGCTCTCACTTTGCCATGAAAGATTATCACGTACTTTCTATGGACAGCATCAACGGTAAAGTAACTGACAATGGAATTGCCCTCGATATCAAAGATATTCCCTGGGTGGGACGACAACTGTGGGCGCCTGATGCGGCATATAAAAATGGAAAATATTATCTCTATTTTCCCGCCAAAGACAAGCAGGATATTTTTAGAATCGGTGTAGCAACAAGTGATTCTCCAACCGGGCCGTTTGAGGCGGAGCCGGAACCTATCAAAGGAAGCTACAGTATTGACCCTGCTGTATTCACCGATACAGATGGTACTTCTTACATGTACTTTGGCGGCATCTGGGGAGGGCAATTACAAAAATGGCAATCGGGCAAATTTGATTCTACTTATGGACAAGAGCCTGCTGATTCCACTGTGCCGGCATTAAGTCCAAAAATTGCAAAGCTTAGCAACGATATGTTGCAATTTGATCGGCTGGTAAAGGATGTAAAAATTGTGGACCAGGATGGCAAAGAATTATTGGCTGGCGATCATAACCGGAGATTTTTCGAGGCCTCGTGGATGCATAAATACAATGGCAAATATTATTTTTCTTATTCCACCGGCGATACGCATTTTATCTGTTATGCAACCGGCGACAATCCTTACGGGCCTTTCACTTACCAGGGAGTAATTTTAAATCCTGTGCAGGGATGGACCAATCATGAATCGATTGTAGAAGTGAACGGTAAATGGTACATCTTCTATCATGATACCGAGCTTTCCGGTAAAACACATTTAAGAAATATCAAGGTCACAGAATTGCATTACCGGCCTGATGGAAGTATTAAACCAATTACATCATATAAGCCGGTAAGTAAATGAAGTTGTATAATATTATTCGGAAAAACAGGGGTAACTTATTACATCTCATTAGGAAGAAGCCTAAATTGATTTTTTGAATGTTCGACTGCTATTATTTTAAATATTTCACTTGTCAATTCATAACAGCTGCCTCCCTGTTATACCTATTTTTATAGTCCGCAGGGGAGAGCCCGGTAACTTTTCTAAAGACCGTCCGGAAAGCTTTGTTATCCGAATAGCCGACATAGTACATTACTTCGTTCACGTTTTTGCTGCTTGTTTCCAGTTGCTTTTTAGCCGCTTCTATCTTTACCCGCTGCATATATTCCAGTGGTGAATTGTTGGTCGCCTTTTTAAAGCGTCTTTCAAAATGCCGTCGCCCGATGGCAAATTTTAAAGCAAGCTGATCAACTGAAATCTTTTCCGCTATATTATTTTCAATGAATTCCTGCGCTTGTTTTATCGGTTCATCTTCGTGCTTCTTTTGACCGTTAAACATGATAAATGGCGATTGACTTTTTCTGTCTATTTCCAAAGCATAAACTTTGGAAGCCATAATAGCCATTTCACGCCCTGCATATTTTTCTACGAGGTGCAAAAGCAGGCTCCAATAGGAGGTTGCGCCACCGCTTGAATAGAGGCCTTGCTGCTCTGTTACGATCCTGCCATCTACCAGTTTTACTTCCGGAAACATCTCCCGGAATTGATTGGCCGTTATCCAATGGCTTGAACATTCTTTACCGTTGAGTAATCCGGTTGCCGCCAGGAGAAAAGCACCCACACACAGGCTGGCCACCTCTGCGCCTTTGCGATGTTGTTTAATGATCCAGGGAATAAAGTCTTTATTCTTTTTAATGCCGGCACTTAAATCTCCACTCAATGCAGGAATTATCACCAGGTCTGTCTTCTTTACATCTTCTAATAGCTTATCAGGGTGAACCGAGAAAGTGCCATCATTAAATTTTACCATTTTTTTTAGTCCCACTAATTCTACTTTGAAGGCGGGTGGTTGTCCTGCGGCCTCCAGGAAGTCATTTACCCCGGTAAAAATAATGCGCGGATCAACTATGCTGGCCATCACGGCATCTTGTGGTATTAATATGGATATATGTTTCATAAATGCATTTTAGATGGATAAAGATAATAAAATACACAAAGTCGTAAAACTCCCTTTTCTTGTCCCGATCACACTTCAAAAAAAATCTTATGTGCAGTAGCTTTGTATGGTTGACAGGACTTCAGGTGTCAAAACATTTCTTAAATAGTTAAACTAGAAACAATGAAAACAACAAAAATTCTCTTCTGGGTTACCACCATCATTATTTTTTTATTTGAAGGGGTATTGCCTGCTTTTACATCGCAGACAGAACTTGCCAAGGAAGGTATCAGGCATCTCGGTTACCCGACTTATTTCGGAAATATGCTCGTGATCTTCAAGGTTATTGGGGCACTCATATTGATCATTCCCCAGGTGCCAAAGCGGGTAAAGGAATGGGCCTACGCAGGGTTTACGTTTGATTTTATCTCTGCCACTGTTTCACACGCGGCCGTTGACGGGTTTGGCTTTCAAGCATTCTTTCCTTTAATATTCCTGGTGCTGCTGGCAGTTTCCTATGTCACCTACCACCGGAAAATAAATGCGGGAGCCAATATTTCCTCAAAAAATAAAAACCTTTTCGGTAGTGTATCGGTAATCGCTTAAAAAGCTTTTTATTAAACGCTAAAGACACGATCATGGAAACTAAAAGAAATGGGTGAACGATAAATGACAAAATCAAAAAAAAATCTAAAACAATTTTATGACAAAGTTAAATGCATACCTGAATTTCCCTGGTAACACCGAAGAGGCTTTCAATTTTTACAAATCGGTTTTCGGGGGCGAATTTATTTCTATCACCCGTTTTAAAGAGGTAGAAAGCTTACCGGGCAAAGAACATTTAAGCGGGCAAGAGTTAAATGGAATAATGAATATCCAGTTACCGGTGGGTGACAACATCCTGATGGCTACCGATGCCATTGAAAGCATGGGACAACATACAGTTAAAGGAAATAATATTTCATTATCGCTTCATCCTGGCAGCAAGGAAGAAGCTGACCGTTTGTATAAAGCCCTGTCAGAAGGCGGGGAACCTACTATGCCTATGATGGACATGTTTTGGGGCGACTATTGGGGAATGCTCACAGATAAATTTGGCATTCAATGGATGGTTAATTTTCATCCATAATAATGAGGTGTGCCTGTATGCCTGGTTGAACATACCTGCAGTTACTAAATAATTGTATGCGAAAAGTCATCGTTTCCCTGAACACCACCTTAGACGGGTTTATGTCCGGCCCGCACTGTGAGTTAGACTGGCATTTCAAATACTGGACACCGGATATGGGTGATGCACTGTGCACTCAATTATCCCGGGCAGACACCATTTTGTTGGGCCGCATCACGTTCAACGCGATGGCTGCGTACTGGCCCGCAAAGATCATGGATACCTCATCCAGCCGGGAAGATATTGCCTTTGCGAATATGATGAATTGCTGTGAAAAAATTGTTTTCTCCAAAACGCTTTCCAATGTCAGTTGGAGCAATTCCAGGATTGCGACCCGCAGCCTGGCGGCGGAAATAAAAAGTTTAAAAGGAGCACCGGGGCGGGATATCATTGTATATGGCAGCGGCAAACTTATTGCTTCACTCGTAAAGAATCAGCTGCCGGATGAATACCAGGTTTGGGTTCACCCGGTTTTCCTGGGACGTGGCAAGCCTTTTTTTGAATGTTTCACGCAGACGCTTCAATTAAAATTGTTGCACAAACAGGCATTTACTTCAGGCGTGGTATTGCTTACCTATCATTCCGAAAATATATAGAGCATAACAGCAATCCTGATCCTGGCCTTTGCGCGTTGAATCTTAAGCAGCCACATTGCTAAAATTGATCTTCAAAATCTTTCAACAGCATCCTGTACAAAGTCGCTAACATTTAATAGATATGTTAACACAACTCCCCGTGATAAATGACCGGGTTGCTTTTATTTTTGTCCTTCGAAAATGGCTAACCATACCTCCCGGCACATTTTAGGCCCTTCGGCAAACCTCCCGGGATTTTGCCTTTTCGTAATTACCTCTCTGCGCATTACAAGTTTCGCTGCCACCAGTATTATCGATGAGTTTACGCAGGTAATTGCGTTACTTCCTGCTTTCTCCTGCGTGTTATCATTTCTTTCTATAAGAAGCCGCAGGGATGTGGCTGCAAGATCCTAAGAAAAAGTAGCAGATTATTTATTCCTGGCGTCGCTCACCGGCATCATCATGATTATATTGTTATTGGTCTTCAGATTTATTCCTTAAGCGCCGTCCTGAAAACGGGTATGCAGCCTCCGGCCGGAGAAGATTAATTTATCTTTGAAAAACGCCCTTATTCTTAAACATTTAATTTTCGAAAAATATGCTTTCCCTCATTCGAACAGATTCTGCTCATCCTGATTTTATTCACCTCGTGCAAATGCTGGATGCAGACCTCGCCGCAAGGGATGGCGATGAACATGCTTTCTATCATCAATTCAATAAAATTGATAAGCTCAAACATGTGGTAGTAGCATTCTATAACAGCGTGGCGGTTGGTTGCGGTGCTATGAAGGAAA
>JBDSPQ010000195.1:0-4114 GCA_039930305.1 Ginsengibacter sp.
GCCTGGCAGAAAGGCAAGGTGCTGAATTTAGATGTTGAGAGGGAATAGACGACAAGGCATCTAATTCAAACTTATCAAATCTCCTTCATCAATTATTTCTTCCAGCGCATTGTAAAGATTATCCAAACCCTGCTGGTTGTTGAAAGCCTGTATCGAATACCTTATAAATGTAAGATCGCCTTGTTTCATAACGGGCACCTCTATCCTGTATTTTTCGAAGAGCACGCGCTGTAATTTTTCAGGATCAGAAGTCATAATTGGGATACTGCACATCTGCCCCAGAAATTCGTCTGTAACAGGACACAGCGGCTGCGTGTTGAGTAAATTACAAAACCGTATATAATTTGTCTTTGCAAGCTGCCTGCAATTTGCGGCCACGGTTGGCCAGTTATTCTCCTTCAAAAATTGTATGACTTTAGGCATAGATAAAAATGCAGAATAATCTCTCGTCCCCTGCTGTTGGTGGTAATCGAGAAATTGGGAATCGGAAGGCTTTACACTGTCATATCCCCAGCTTATTAATAATGGATCAAACAAATGTTGCCACTCTTTTTTTACATATAAAAACGAACAGCCTTTTGGAGCACACATCCATTTATGGCAGGCACCCGTATACACATCAGGATTTAAATTCTCTATATCTAAAGGTATATGCCCCGGTACATGTGCGCCATCTACAATAGTAAATAGTCCTTTTGCTTTAGCCTTGTCACAGATTTCCTCCACAGGAAATATCAATGCTGTTGCACTGGTAATGTGGCTTATGAAAATGGCTTTTGTCTTATTTGTTACACCCGCAAAAAACTCTTCTATGAATTGCTCTTTGGAAACCAGCGGAAGCTTTATTTCCTGCCTTACATATTTTGCCCCTGCTATTTTGCAATAATAATTCCACGTGCGATCGAGTGCGCCATATTCTAAATTCGTACTGAGTATTTCATCACCGGCATTTAGTTGTAAACTTTTAGCAATGATATTTATTCCGTAAGAAGGATTGGTAACATATACCACGTCATCGGCATTGCAATGAATATATTGTGCCAATGCTTCCCGCGAAGCCTTTAAATAGCTTGGACCATTCACCGTCATAAATTGGACAGGTTCTTTTTCGATCTCGAGCTGCCACTTTTGATAGTCCTCAAAAATGGGTTTGGGGCAGGCGCCGAAAGAGCCAAAATTTAAATAGGAGATGTTAGGGTTTAATAAAAATTGGGATTGAAGAGAATTCTGCGACATGGGCCAAAAATAAAACTTTTGCGGAAGCAGACAGCTCAGGCATAGCCAAATTCTGTATGGGTAATGATTAACAATCTAATTCCCTTTCGCCCATGGCCATCCCTTTTTAATATTGAATGAAATCTTAGTGCCCTTTCCAGGAGTAGATTCTATCGTGACGATGCCCCCATTTTTCTCTACAATTTTTTTAACGGTTGATAGACCGATACCGTGACCGGCCTTGCCATCAGGTGCCTGGGCTGGAATAGTGGTGAACAGGTTGAAGATTTTTTCCTGGTCTTCTTTGGCAATGCCAATCCCATTGTCAGTAAGTGAAAAGAAATACTGCTGCGGCGCCTCTGAAAAACTGATGTCGATTTTTATGACTGCCCTATCATTGTAATGAATACTGTTGCTGATGAGGTTGCTGAAAATTTGCTCCAGCTGCGTTTTATTCATACTGATCAGTGCGCCATTACGCGGATAATCCAGATCGTATTTTTTCTCCGTGGGGAGTACCGAAAATATTGATTCAAAGAACCTGGTGATATTAAATTCTTCGACACGGCCGGAATCGTCGCTCCCTTGGTAATAAGACAGGATACCGTCCACCAAGGCTTTAATTTTTTCTGTGGATCTTATGGAAACTTGCAGCACCTCAGACCCTTCCCGGCCAAGGGCTTCGCTGAATTGCTCATTCAAAATCTGGTTGGCCATTACCACACCCGACAGTGGGGATTTTATGTCATGAGAAACGACTGAAGCAAACTGTTCCAGTTCTTTATTTCTTATCTCCAGTTCGCCGCTAATTTTTGTAAGGGCCATATTGGATTTGCGCATCTCCAGCAAGGTTATTACCTGATTAGATAATGTTCTGAGTGCGGTCAGTTGGTCTTCAGATAATTTGCGTGGCTCGTGATCAATAACGCATATGGTTCCGAGGGCGTAACCCTCCGGCGTTACAAGCGGCATGCCGGTATAAAAAATGACATATGGATCGCCCGTGACCATGGGGTTGTTTGCAAAACGCCTGTGCTGGCGTGAATCTTCTACTACCAATGGCTCTTTGGGAGAGTTGAGAGCATGTACGCAAAATGAATATTCCAATGACGTTTCAGAAACCGAAACCCCATGGTGCGACTTAAACCACTGCCTGTCCTTGTCAATAAAAGTGATAAGCGAAACCGGGGTTTTACAAATAGTTGCAGCTAATAATGTAATGTCGTCATAATCCTTTTCAGTAAGGGTATCAAGAATATTGTACGCATTCAGCGCTTCCAGCCGTGAAGCTTCGTTAATCGGCTGAAGAAGATTCTCCATAATTATAGAAGATTAATAAAATAAATATCTAAAGTAACTGTTTTTGTTATAGAAATCAATGTCAGCAAAAGTGTATATTTCGAATGATATTTGCCCGGAACTTCCTTCCGGGAATGAAAGAAATCAAATCCCCCCGATTATGCTATCCATAACCGACAAATTACATTCTGAATGAGATACATCCGCTATTTTCTAAAGCGATATAAATATGAAATATTGCTGGTAGCATTAGTACAACACCTGTTCATCGGAATTGTACTTACAGACCTGAGCAGCTATACAAAATACATCTGGCCCGTGAACATGCTGATACTGGGCATTGCGAGTGTGGGCGTTTTTATTGAAAGCGGCAAGTGGAAACAAATTCTGCGAAGTATCCTTTTTCTTATTGTGGTGGGGCTTCCGGTTGCCCTTCCCTTCGCCAATAACTTTCCAACTTTTATGATCATAATGAGCCTGATATATGTGGTGTTTTTTGTCTTTATTTTCTGGGAAGTCCTTCATTTTTTGATAAGCCCGTATATATCAACTCGGATATTATTTCGGCAGCAGCCTGCGGTTATTTTTTAATAATTGAAATAAGTGTTTTCTTAATGCAATCTTTTTTTTATCGCCATCCTGGTTCCTTTAAAGGAATAAATATTACAAGTCCTGCAGGCATTTTCATGGACTTCGTTTACTTTTCCAGTATATCACTCACCAGCATTGGCTTCGGTGATATCACCCCCACAATCTATTATACAAAACTCACCACATCATTCTTCGGGATGGCCGGTCAATTTTATTCAGTTGTATTAGTAGGCATCCTTATCAGTAAATTCTCGGCGAGGGGGACTAAAGTTTCCTGAAGCAATCAGGACTTTTTTCGTTTTCTCACAATAAACAGCCCGAGAAAAAAAAGAAAAACAGCAAAGGCGAGTAAAATTTTCTTCAAGAACTTTCCTTCTACATTGGGAAGTACTTGGTCATGCATGCGGCTCAGCGCTGACTGTTGGCCCGCAACAACGGTTGGTAAGATCTTATGATTCTCATCAGGCCCGGCATAAACCAATTTCAATCCCCAATCCAAATCATCCGGCACATCCGGCAGCTTGATGATGCCCGTGTTGTCAGCGGCTAATTTTCCGTCTCCCACAATGGTCCATTTGCCATTACGCGGATTAAACCATTGCGCGCTATAAAATCCATTAAGCCGTGCACCTCTTATTTCTGCCTTCGGGCATCCCTGTTCGAAGTAAAGAAGAAAGGTACTTTTATCTGGAGTACGTGCGCAATAGGCCCAACCCTCGTAGCTAAGAATTTCCCGCGTTTTGTTAGGAGAAACAAGGTCTGCCAGCGGCTCCAGATCCTGGTATCGTTCGCCAATGGAAAACGCAAAGTCTTTTAAATACGGCATCTCCGCTCCCGATTTCCATTGAAACGACTCCCACATGTGCACGGGCGCTTCCGGCTCAATGTCACCGCCCCAGATTCCTTCTGCTCCATATACATGACCGGCGAGCCCGCCAGACAGGAAACTACCGTACATACATGAACGCACAAAAGCATTATCTTTTTCACTGCCACCCTTTGCACCACG
>JBDSPQ010000196.1:0-3823 GCA_039930305.1 Ginsengibacter sp.
TGTTTATAAGTCCTTAGTTGCAAACTAAGGACAGCGCTACTTATGGAGCTTGATGTTACTGAGGATAGCGGGGGATCATATTTTACTAATTCCTAAATTGCACAAGATCTTCATAGTAATTTCACTGCTATTTCTAAACCGACATTTTCTAAAACCAAATTCTAAAAATTAGATTATGAAAATCTTCATGTTGATTTCTATGATTTTTTCGTTATCAATTGTTTCTTGCAAAAAGGGTAGTTCAGAAAAGGCGGCCAATCCCAGTTTTATAACATTTAATTCCGAAGGGTTAGCTTACGTTCAACTTCCTGTAAATCATTATTACATCTTTAAAGATTCCGCCAGTGGTATGCTTGACTCAGTCGTGGTTTCACAAAGCACACTGGAACAAAAGTTTTCCCCGGAATCGGTTGATCGTATCGCTGGTACAAACGTGAAAACTCCGGCTCATTATTATCAGAATTTTAAACTACAACTATCAAGTATTTCCGGTAATACTCAGAAAGCATGGTTTTATGGGGCTGCAACAAATAAACCAGACTTTATCATTGGGGACTATCTAAATTCAGATACTGCATATTTAAGCCTTTTGGAAAGCGATGTTAATTTTACGGGCGAAGCGTTTGCCTATCCGGAGAGTTATCAATTTGCACCTCAGTCGAGCTCCAAAATTATCCCTGCTATGACGGTTGTAGGGACATCATATTCAAATGTAATAAATTTTATAAGTGCAAATAGTGCTGACCCGACTGACAAAAATTTTGTACGGGCAACTTATTTTTGGGCAAAGAATATTGGAATTATAAAACGAGAGATAAAAACGCCCACAACAGTAAAAACTGAATCACTTTTACGTCACGGTTAGATTAAAACTTTTATCTGCAGGAAATCAACTTCCTCCCGCTGGTCGGAGGACCAGGCGGGGGCGTTATAGGTTCGTGATTTCAAACATTCAAAAGTGGAGCACGATTGTACATGTTAGATTTTTTTTTACCTTACCGGAATCAAATAACCCGTGTATGCATTTTTGCTTAAAAAACACTTTTATCTTTTCGATTTCCCTACTTTTTATTTGGAGTTGTTCCACCCCAGAACAAAAAAGCAGTGATGGTTTTGAGCGAAACTTTATAACTGCTAACCCTGATCCTACTCCTCTTTCACCTGAAGAAACAGTAAAGAAGTTTCAGCTTCCTCCCGGATATCATGCAGAAGTTGTTGCCAGTGAGCCGATGGTACAAGAACCGGTAGCCATGGCATGGGATGGCAACGGCACGCTGTATGTAGTTCAAATGAACACGTACATGATTGATGCAAATGGCACTGAAGAGTATGAGCCAACAAGCCGTGTCATGCGTCTCGAAGATACTGACCATGACGGCAAGATGGATAAGTCAAACATTTTCATTGATAGTCTTGTGCTTCCGCGAACCGTTCTTCCGGTTGGTGATGAAGTGTACGTCACCATCACAAATGCGCAGCATGTCTGGAGTTATAAAGACACGGATGGTGATGGCATAGCGGATCAAAAGAAAATTGTTTTTGAAAATAATTCCATCGACTCGCGCAACCTCGAACACCAAAATGGAGGCTTTCTTTGGAATCTCGATAACTGGATTTACCCTTCGCGCGATAATCTTCGGTATAAATACAAAAGTGGAAAGCTGGTAGTAGATACTCTTATAGATCATATGTTTGGTCAATGGGGATTAACCAACGATAATTATGGGAAGCTATATTTTTCGGAGGCTGGGCCAGGTTTACCCGCAGTACAAATCCAACAAATGCCTGCGTATGGTTCTTTAAATCTTAGAGATCAATACACGGAAGACTTTACGTACCTCTGGCCGGTTATTGGAAATGTAGATGCGAATGTTAGTCCAAAAGGCAGACGAGATGATAATACACTTATCCATTTTACTTCAGGTGCAGGACAAGCTGTTTACCGGGGCGATCGGCTACCCCCTGATATGATTGGAGACTATTTTATTCCCGAACCTGTTGCACGTGTGATCAAGCGTGGAAAAGTGATCAACCAAAATGGAAAAATTATTATTGAACCTGCGTACCATGAAAAAGAATGGCTCGCTTCTGCCGATATGAATTTCCGTCCGGTGAATATGTACACCGGCCCCGATGGATGTTTTTACATTGTTGATATGTATCATGGCATCATTCAGGAAAGTGAGTGGACACAGCCGGGTTCATATCTCGCAGGAAAAATTGAAGAGCTTGGATTGGATAAAAACAGAGGTATGGGTCGCATTTATCGCATCGTACATGATGATTTCAAGCCCGACAACACAAAGCCCAACATGCTGAACGAAACTCCAGCCGAATTAGTAAAACATCTTGGCCATCCAAACGGTTGGTGGCGAGACATGGCGCAGCAAACACTTATTGTAAGAAATGATAAATCGATTGTTCCGGAGCTTAAGAAAATTGTTTCGGAAGATAAAAATCCGTTGGTCCGTATCCATGCGCTCTGGACATTAGAAGGTCTTGAGTCGTTAGACAAGCAGACATTATTTATAGCCTTAGCAGATGCTGATGCCAATGTTCGTAAAACAGCAGTTTGGGCAAGTGAACTTTTCATCCAAAAAAATGATGAAGAGGTTATTAATCAGCTTAGCAAACTTCAGGGTGATTCCAGCGCGGATGTTCGTATTCAGCTATTATTATCCCTGCGCACTAACAAAACAGCAGCGGCTAAAAAAATTGTTCAAGACTTGCTGGTTGCTAACCCGAACAATGAGCTTATGCAATTTTCACACAAAACATTTGAAGACTCACGAAGTAAGGCAGAAGTTGAGCTAGCACGAATTAAAAACCTAAGTCCGGCCGATCGTGAACTGGTTTCAAAAGGGGCAGTGAGCTACAAGCAATTGTGTTCATCCTGCCATGGTCCTGATGGGAAAGGTATTTTGCTCGGCAGTAATCCGATGCCCGCGCCTCCACTGGTGGGTTCCGCACGGGTAACAGGAGATAAAATTGCGCTCATTCAGTTGATGTTACTCGGGCTGCAAGGTCCGGTTGAGGGGAAAGAATATCCCAACAATATGCCTGCCATGGCCGGAAACACGGATGAATACCTGGCATCTGTATTGAGTTACATCCGTAACAGCAGTGATCTGAGTAATAAATCTTCGGTTGTTACGGAGGCTGAGGTAAAAGAAGTAAGAAGCTCCACGCAGCAGAAAGCTGAAGGCGGTACAACCCTCCGTTCACTGGAGATCGGAAAGTTAGGCCGTGCCGAAAACAAAAACTGGGATAAGGATAAGCAAAAGAAATAATGAAATATACGTTACTCACTGTGTTATGCCTGGTAGTTGCTTCATCAGCACATGCGCAGGAAAAAACTTTTACGAATAATATCGGAATTGAATTTGTTCTTATTCAACCGGGCAATATGACCGTTGGAAAATTTGAACCTACAGTTGACAAACCCAGTGATCCAAAAAAACGTTTACCGGATTCGCTTTACGCGAAAGCAGAGAAATTAGCGAAGGCTTCCTATATGCCCGGCTTTGACGTAACGATTGAAAAGCCATTTTACATTGGCAAGTTTGAAATTACGCAGGCACAATGGTTCAACGTAATGGGCCGCAATCCATCAGTTTTTACAGCCAGTAAAGTATCTGACGACATTTACAAACACCCAGTTGAAAATGTAACCTGGAAAGACGCACAGGAATTTATCAAGAAATTAAATAACCTCGATACAGAACACACGTATCGCTTACCATCAGAATTTGAATGGGAATACGCTGCGCGTGCTGGAAACAAAGACGACATCGCGTGGAAAGAAATTTTTGAAATTGCAGTG
>JBDSPQ010000197.1:0-2863 GCA_039930305.1 Ginsengibacter sp.
GCCATCATTTCTTCAAGTGGACGTCCTTTTTTGTACTCGGCTTTCCTTTCTTCTTTCTTCTCTTTCTTATCAAGCTTCTGCTTAATTCTTTTCTTTTCTTTCTCTTTTTTGCTAAATGTTTCCTGCGATTTTGACATATTTCTTTTTAATTATTTTATTTTTTACTACAGATTTTGCTTTCTGAAAATATCTGTATGTAGTTATTATGAATATTTACAACCAAAGATAAATTTTGTTAGGCTAAAAAATATTCATTTTACTGGTAGCTTTACAATGGAAGAGCAAAATAGCATATCGGATAATGTTGTGCCCCGTTCATTGAACATCATGTCGCAATCAAAAAATATTGCCAGAACACTGATACAGCAGTAAATCAACTATTTATACCTCATTTTTTGTATTAAACTATTCTTTTTATTTCTTATAACTCCTTGCTGAATGTGCCAAAAATGTGGATTTTTAAATTTTCATTAACCTTAAAACAGCAGCCACTTTTAGGAGCGCTGAGTTATAGGATCTTACATTAGATTAACGGAGGCACATCTTCCGGTACAACGTGCGCTGCATCTTTTGGAAATTTTCCTGGATTGCGCAGCCTGCTGTGAAACCTGCTGTATCCGAAATATATGATGAACCCGATCAGCAGCCAGCCAAATAATCTAAGCCAGTTTGTCCACCCTAACCCGAAAATCATGGCACCACACACCAGTATTCCAAGGATTGCGACTACTTCTACCGCGGGTACTTTGAACCCCCTCTTTATTTCAGGATGCTTTTTCCGCATGATCCAAACCCCTGCACATACCAACATAAATGCGAATAAGGTCCCGATACTTGTCATATCGCCTACAATATCTCCGGGAATAAATGCTGCAAATGCACCTACCAGCCCAAGGAAAATCCAGTTTGAC
Source organism: Ginsengibacter sp. (assembly GCA_039930305.1). Lineage (GTDB taxonomy): Bacteria > Bacteroidota > Bacteroidia > Chitinophagales > Chitinophagaceae > Ginsengibacter. The sequence goes on from JBDSPQ010000197.1 coordinate 912, forward strand.
TTATGCGGCGTTTTAAATTTCGGATGTATTTGAGAAAAGACATGCGGCACAAGACCATCTTTACTCATTGAGTAAAAAACCCTTGATTGCCCCATGAGCATCACGAGTATTACCGAAGAGAAACCTGCAAGAATAGCAACTGTAACAAGATTGCTTAGCCACTTATAGGTTGGTATCCAGACTCCGCCGACCATAGATCCACTCATGTGTTCAATTGCGTAAACAACTGAGGCTTCCTTTCCATAAGTTCTGAAATCTTCAACGGAGGCTACTCCGGTAAGCACAAATGAAAAAAGAATGTATAAAATGGTGCAGATAACTAAAGAACCGAGAATACCAATGGGCATATCTCTCTTTGGATTCTTGGTTTCCTGTGCTGCAGTGGAAACCGCATCGAATCCTATGAAGGCGAAAAAAACCACGCCCGCGGCGCCCAGTATGCCGAGTATGCCCCCATAGTTGTGATCGACTCCCTGGTCATCAGTATAAATACTTGGTTCCGGGATAAAAGGCGTATGATTCTCGGGCCTGATATATTGCCACCCCAACGCAATGACCACGATAACAATCGCCACTTTCAGTATTACGATGATGGCGTTTACCATCGCTGATTCCTGCATTCCCCTAATCAACAATAACGTAAGAGCAAATATTATAAATAACGCAGGTATGTTCATAATGCCCTGGACATCTGTCAGCGAGACTTCAAAGGGGGAATGGCACCATTCATAGGGAACTCGAAATCCAAATATTTCTAATAACTTATTGAAATATTCACTCCAGGCAATCGCTACAGTAGCCGCTCCAACGCCGTATTCCAGTATAAGGTCCCACCCGATGATCCATGCGACAAATTCGCCCATTGTTGCATACGAATAAGTGTACGCGCTACCGGCGATTGGAATCATCGATGCAAACTCTGCATAGCACAAACCGGCAAAGGCACATCCTAAAGATGCTATCACAAAGCCAATAGTAACAGACGGCCCCGCATTTTGGGCGGCGGCGGCGGCAGTCCTCACAAAAAGACCAGCCCCGATGATGGCCCCGATTCCGAGCGCTATCAAATTCCCAGGCCCCAAAGTTCTCTTGAGTGTATTGCCTGACTCCTCCGCCTCTTGCATAAGGGCTCCAATGGGCTTGGTGATGAATAAACTCATAATGTGGAAATAATTTTGGTTATCAATAGAGTGGAAAAGTAAGGAAATAATTAAAGCAGATCCAAAAAGATTTCATGCATTACAGGCTTTTAAACAACCCGCGTCATTCATTGAAAACACTTTACATGTATTTGTTTAGTTTTGGCCTATTCTCATTATAACTCTCCAATGAATAAAAGAAAAAGCGGTTTCCTGGTAATTATTCTACTCACGGTTGCTGCGATTTTTCACTTTATAGATATTTACAACTTCAACAGCATCTCCCCTGCTTTGCTGCAAGTGCTCCGTTGGATATTTATTACCTCTCTCATTATCTATGCTGTTCTAAAAAAATCGCTAACCACCTGGATATTGACCAGTATGGTAATTGGTATTGAAATCGGCCTAGATTTTCCCGTGTTTGCTCAGAATCTAAAAGTACTTAGCCAGATTTTTCTGAGAATGGTGAAAACTATTATAGGACCCATTCTTTTTTCAACCTTAGTGGTGGGTATAGCCGGTCATTCTGACCTGAAGCAAGTAGGGCGGATGGGAGTAAAATCCATATTATATTTTGAAATTGTAACAACGTTGGCGCTGGTAATTGGGCTGATCGCTATTAACATCTCGCAGGCAGGCGTAGGCATTGCCATCCCGGAAGGATTTCACCAGGATCTGCCTGAAACAGTGCCCCAAACTTGGCAAGATGTGGTATTACATATTTTTCCGGAAAACATCGTCAAATCCATGTATAATGGGGATGTGCTTCCCATCGTAATTTTCAGTGTCATATTCGCTATTGGCCTGGCCCTT